>JAGXRH010000040.1 GCA_018335975.1 Ignavibacteriales bacterium | reverse complement strand
TTCTGCAAGCGCGCAGAGTTTTACTTTTGCAAGAAACTTTTTAGCATTCGCAAGTGAACCGACATCAAAAGAAATCATCCCGCCGAAATTTTTCATCTGTCGCTTTGCGAGTTGGTGTTGCGGATGTTCCTTCAATCCCGGAAAATAGACGTGTTTTATTTTTTTGTGGGAAGAAAGAAACTTTGCAACTTGCATAGCGCTTTTTCCGTGTTGCTCCATGCGCACGGAAAGTGTTTTCACGCCGCGTAAACATAACCACGCATCAAACGGAGATAAAATTCCACCGATGCATTTTTGGAAATACTTTAATCGTTCTGCCACCTGCTCGTTATTCGTAATGACAATGCCGCCGAGCATATCGCTGTGCCCGTTCAGATATTTTGTAAGAGAATGAGTTACAATATCAATTCCTAAATCAATGGGTTGCTGTAAATACGGAGTTGCAAATGTGTTATCAACAACGGAAAGAATTTTATTCTTCTTTGCAAACTTTGCTATGAGTTTCAAATCGGTAATTTCCATTGTGGGATTCGTCGGCGTTTCCACGAAAATCATTTTTGTTTCTTTGCGCAGCACTTTTTCTACTTCATTGATATTCGTTGTATCCACGAAATCGAATGTGATGCCGAAATCTTTCCAGATAAAATTTGCAATGCGATATGTTCCGCCGTATAAATTGCGGGAAAAAATTATGTGGTCATTCGGCTTCAGTAGATGAAAGAGCGAATCAATCGCCGCCATCCCCGAACCAAACGCCATTCCGTGCTTTCCGTTTTCCAATGAAGCGAGACATTCTTCCAACGCTGTGCGAGTGGGGTTTGTTACACGAGAGTATTCGTAATTCTGTCGCGGTTTTCCGATGCCATCTTGAACATACGTTGATGTTAAATAGACAGGAGTCATCACTGCGCCGTTGTTTGGGTCGGGAGTTTGTCCTGTATGAATTGCTTTGGTAGAGAATTTCATTGTTGAACTGTTTCGTGGATATTTTAGTTTTTCAAAATTATACTGCTTCAAAAAAAATTTTACTTTCTCTCTTTCAAAAACGGTTTTACCGTTTCTATATATCGTTCAAAATCTCTCATACGCTGTTTGCTTATATATTTCTTAATATCGTTCATAACTTCCTTTTCATCAGCGAGGTGTTTCGGAAAATAATGTCCCTTGAGTTGATTGCAAGCAAAACATGCAGTAACAAGATTTTGTAATGAATGATTATCGCCGAATATTTTCGGTCGGATGTGGTCAATCGTGAGCGATTTGTAATTCTGATAACTCAATCTTCCGTCGAGATTACAATACACACAGATAAACTTATTTCGCTCGTGAACTTGTTTCGATATTTCGTGAGGGACTGACATACGATGTTAATTGGTGCCTTAAGTAATTTTGCTGTTGTTTAAAACCTTTTCGTAAAACTGTTCGTACTTCGGTATAATCGTTTTTATATCGAAGTAAGTTTGCGCCCGTTTCAGAGCATTTTTTCCGAATAGTTTTCTCCGTTCCTCGTTTGTCAAAAGCAGCATAACGTTGTTTGCCATTTTTTCGATGGAACCGACATTCGACATAAACCCCGTTTCGCCGGCAACAATCAATTCCGGAACACCACCGACGTTCGTTGAGACTACGGGAACCTCGCACGCCATTGCTTCCAGCACGGATAAACCAAAACTTTCTGTTTCGCTTGTTAAAAGAAAGACATCGGAAACAGATAGGAGAGAAGCGAGCTCTGTTTGTTTTCCGAGAAAGTGAACATCGTCGCATAAATCAAGTTCGCGGCAAAGATTCTCGACAGAAGAACGGTCGGGTCCATCGCCCACAAGAAGGAGTTTACAAGGAATTTGTTTTCGTACTTCTTCCAGAATTTTTACTGTATCTGCCACACGTTTCAAAGGACGAAAATTGGAAACGTGAATAAGTATTTTCTCTCCATTCGGTGCGACATTTTTTTTAATGTCCGAACTTTCGCGTCTGTGAAATTTTTTTAAATCCGCAAAATTGTAAATAACTTCAATTTCTTTTTCGATGTTGTAATTGGAAATTGTTTCCTGTTTAAGGAAATTTGAAACAGCAGTTACTCCGTCGCTATGTTCAATGGTATGTTTCATTATCGGAAGAAAGGCAGGTTCGAGTCCGACGAGGGTGATGTCCGTTCCATGCAACGTGGTAACTGTTGCAAGGGAATTTTTCCCGAGAATATCCTTTGCCATCAACGCGCTCATTGCGTGGGGAATTGCATAATGCGCGTGGACAAGATCTAATTTTGCAAACCGTGCTACTTCGACGATTTTGCTGGTAAGTGCGGGAGTATAAAGCGGAAACTCAAATAACGGATAGCGGCTGATTTCCACTTCGTGATAAAAAATGTTTTGCACGTACGATTCCAATCGTGCAGGCATAGCATAACTGATAAAGTGAATTTTATGCCCGCGTTGGGCGAGCGCAAGACCAAGTTCGACGGCGAGGACACCACTGCCGCCGTATGTGGGATAACAAACGATTCCGATATTCATAAAAGTTGCGTGCAAAATAGAAAATTAACGTGTGAAAGAAAAGTTTTTGCAAGAGAAGAGAATTTGAATTTTTGTGTAATCTCGAAACGAAAATTGTTATATTCACCGCAACATTTTTAAAAGAAACTACTATGAATACACCTTTTCGCTTTCCCTCATCTGATTGGGCATTGATTCTTGGCGCATCAAGTGGATTTGGCGCCGCAACGGCAATTGAACTTGCAAACCATGGTATGAACATCTTCGGTGTGCATTTTGATAGAGCCGCAACAATGCCGAATGTTCAAAAGATAATTTCCGAAATTGAGAACGCAGGAAGTAAAGCAATGTTTTTTAACGTGAACGCTTCGGATGCAACGCGGAGAAATGAAACATTAGATGCAATTGCAAAAACTTTTGTCGAAGATTCCGGCGGGAAAGGAAATCCATCGAACAATGTAAAAGTGTTAATGCACTCACTCGCTTTCGGAACGTTGAAAGCATACATTTCCGAGAATCCAGCGGAGATGCTCACACAGGCGCAAATTGAAATGACAATGGATGTGATGGCGAATTCCATTGTCTATTGGTCGCAAGGTTTAATTACAAGAAAACTGATGCGGAAAGGGGGGCGAATATTCGGGATGACGAGTTCGGGAGGAAATTCTGCATTGCCGTTTTATGGTGCAGTATCTGCCGCAAAAGCCGCGCTTGAATCACACGTCCGTCAACTTGCAATGGAGGTCGGGAAATATGGAATTACTGCCAACACTATTCTCGCAGGAGTAACCGATACGCCTGCTCTTCGGAAAATTCCCGGTTCAACCGATATGCTTGCAGTTTCGCTTGCAAAAAATCCAAGCGGAAGATTAACGTTGCCCGGAGATGTTGCAAAAGCAATTGCGATGCTTTCACTCGATAACGCGCAATTTATGTCCGGCGGAAAAATTCATGTTGATGGGGGAGAAGATATTGTCCAATTTGTCGGACAGAAACAAGTTGTTCCTCTTAAATAATGAAGAATATGGTAGATAATAAAATTCGTTGCAAGTGGGCGACCGGCGACCCGTTGATGGAAGAGTATCACGATTTTCATTGGGGAGTTCCGCCAAAAAATGATAATGAACTTTTTGAACGAATGACGCAGCAAATATTTCAGGCGGGACTCAGTTGGAAAACAATCTGGCATCGTCATCGCGAGTTTTACAAAGCGTTCGATAAATTTTCCGTAAAAAAAGTTGCAGAATATGATTCGAAAGAAAAGAAACGATTACTGAATGACGCCTCTATCATCCGGAACAAAGCGAAAATTGAAGCGACATTGGAAAACGCTAAACGAATTCTCGCAGTAAAAAAAGAGTTCGGAAGCTTTCAGAAATTTCTCGAATCAATTCCGAATGAACTTTCTGCTTGCCAAAAAGAAATGAAAGTGCGGTTTAAATTTATGGGGCCAGAAATTACGCGGATGTTTGTGATGAACATCGGGAAAATAGAAGACACACACGAAAAAGAGTGTTGGAGATATAAGAAAAAATAAGAGCATTTTTCTTTTTCTCTCTTCACCGGCGATTTTGAAATTTCCGGTTACTCTGTTGCCACTTCGGTTTGCTTTTTTTCAATTCTTCTTTCACCTCCTCACCGTTTGCTATTCTTTTTAATGTTCGCACGGCGTTGACAATGTTCTCCTTCCCGAAGATTGAATAACCGGCAACGAATACAGTCGCTCCCGCCTCGACTAACAACTGTATATTTTTTTCGTTCACACCGCCATCCACTACTAATTCAGCATTCGAGTTTGTTTGCCGTATCATTTCTCCGAGCGTTTCAACTTTTACTATCTGCCCGGAAATAAATTCCTGTCCGCCGAAACCGGGCTCTACCGTCATTACCAGAACGATATCAACCTCAGATATTATTTCCGAAATTGCGAGCGCGGATGTTGCGGGATTTAACGTTACGCCTGCTTTCATCCCGAGTTTTTTTATCGTCTGAATTGTGCGATAGAGATGCGGGCACGCCTCCACATGAACCGTGATATGATTACATCCGGCTCGCGCAAAAGATTCCAGATGGGCATCAGCGTTTTCCACCATCAAATGAGCATCGAGCGGAAGTTTGGTAATTTTCCGGATTGAGGAAATTACCGGAGTACCAAAAGTAATATTTGGAACAAATTTTCCATCCATAACATCGAGATGAATCCAGTCAGCCCCCCCTTGTTCGAGTTGCTGGATTTGACTGCGAAGATTGGTAAAGTCGGCGTTGAGTATTGAGGGAGCGATTTTTATTTTTTTAGTCGGAGTATTTTGCATTTGATTGAGATAGAAAAATTATGGACCAACGATGAAAGAAACAGCGAAGATATTTTTTTGCACAAACCTCATCTCTCGAACCTCAAACCACAGTCAATGTTCCGTTACCTTCACTTGCTTTTGCGAAACGAACAAATCAATGCTCTGTCCCAGCGGAACAAGTTCATTCGCTTGTGGGTATTGGTCGAGGACGGTGTTGGGAGGAAATTCAATCGTCGGTTCGTACGAAATTTTTCCAATGGTAAAGTTTTGCGATTGAAGTAAAGCGAGCGCTTCTTTTAATGTTTTCATTGCAAGGTCGGGTACGCGAACGCGGTCCGAATATGTCCCCTGACTTACCGTAACATTGACACGAACACCGCGCGAGATGCTTGTTTGGGGTGCAATTTCCTGCGAAAGAATTGTTCCTGCGGGATAATCATCGGAGGGATTGAAGACTATTTCTCCCAACAGTAGCCCTGAGCGTTCCAAAGCAAAACGCGCATCACGAATGGACTTTCCCCGCAAGGTAGGAACCGATACTTTCTCTTCGCCGCCGCTTGTTACCAAATAGACTCTTCTTCCTTTTCGGACAAGTGTTTTGGGAAGCGGGTTTTGCTGCGCGATTTTTCCCGGTTTAATCTTTGCATCCATTCGCGAGCCGCCATCCATCGGTTTAAGTCCGAGCGTATCTAACAAACGAAAAGCATCCTCGCGCGGCATATTGACGACCGTAGGAATTTCCACCGTCTCTTTGTTGTGAACAACGGAGGGCATCACCATATAGTTCATCACGATAAATAAAACTATAAATGCTCCCAACACGTATATGCCCAAGCGAAGATATTTTGTGTAGTCTTGTAATTTCACAGGCAAAAGATAGGAAAAAGATAAGGGGAGAGCAACGGAAAGAGAGTTGGAGAGCGAAATAGCATTTTGTTCTATGTTTGTAACTCCATTACATTTTCGGTTATATAGCGCTCAATAAATATTCCAGAAGTTTCATCAATGGTGCAAGTGAATGTTCTTCGTCTTCTCCCACTTCATCGATGATGCTATCGAGCAATACAACTTTTTATTGGGTGGAAGATTGCAAACTCTTTTATTTTTTTCTGCGTTGGCAAAAAAAGAAATTAAAAAAGAAGCGTTGCCTTTTCGTTCAAAGCGGTATCGGTTGTAGTACATGTATTTCAAAAAATGTTCGTTCAAAGCAATACAGTTTCAAGTTTGCAGGTGGTTAATAAGATTACCGATAACTTCTAAATATGCGAAATAAAAGCACCAAAACTTTCGCTAATCCAACACTATTAGTATGAGAATGCGAAGGTTTTTGTCTTTAATTATTTCGCTTTTTGTTCTTGGATTGAGCGTGTCTTACAATGAAATAAGAAATTCCTTTTCACATCGTTTATTTTTCGAGAGAAAATATAGGGGTTTTTCTTCGCGATGTCAAGCACAAGGTATGGGGTTATTTTTGTAAACTTAACTTTCTTCATTTTTGAAAAAACAAAGGATACATTCTACACATCCTTAAATCTTCAAAACCGCAACTCAGGATTTTTTCATTGCGCGTTTCCATAAAACATGCTGCAAAAATGATAAATACTTTTCAAATATCAGTTTTTGAGGTAAAAAAAGTATTTTTGCTTTCATTGATGTTTCCCTTCCTTCGCTTGAGGGGATTTTTGGAACAATTTAAAACTCCCTCACATATCTCAGGGGAGTTTTTGCGACCATTTAGGGGACGCTCGCATGTCCCAAGGGAATTTTTTCAGCCAAGAAAAATTCCCTCGTCTCTCTCAAGGGGATTTTTGAATCAGGCAAGGGAACGGTGTGTATTGCTGGGGGAATCTTTTTCCTTTTTGAGGGGATTTTTTAAGCAGTTAAAAACTCCCTTGCTTGTTTCAAGGGAGTTTTAGAAGGAGAAAAAAACCGGCTTATTTGCTTCGAGGGAGTTTTTTCTCCAAGCAAAAGTACGCTACAATGTTTCCGGGAAATTTTAGAAAGGGGCAAAAATGCCTTTACCTCTTTCCGGGAGAATTTTGAAGGAGAAAAAAACAGGCAGGCGTGGTTGAAGGGAGTTTTGTATTAGTTGAAAATGGGTTTTGTTACGGGAAGGAATAATTTTCGGGCAGTCATAGATGAGATTTTTTGTTTTCAGAAATTATTTTCTCCGAGCAACCATACGCAAAAATGTTTTATGGAAATTTTAGAAACTATCAAAATAAGATTCCTTCCCGACACTGAAACGTACAACCGAGAGTAGGGAAATAATTCCTGACGCCACAATCATCAACTTTGTGTATTAGTGCCTTTGTGTTTAAAATTTTTTTTAAAACGAAATTCCATTTTCCTCTACAATTTGAGTAAATATTTTTGTAAGTTTTGCCCGCAAATATTTTACCACCGAGTAAAAACCAATCTAACAATTTAAAATTGAGGTATGTTGTGAAGCGACTACAATTTCTAACTCTCGCCGTGTTATTGTTTTTTATTTCCTGTAAAGAAAAAACAACTGAGCCGACACCTACAAAACCTGTTGTAACTATTATTTCTCCACAAAATAATTCATCAGTTGCTGGCTCTGTTACCATTGAGGTGAAAGCAACGGATGACAAAGGGATAATACGGGTGGAGATTTACATTGATAACACTCTTGATAGCGATAGAGTATTTACAAACACACCGTATAAATATGCGTGGGATGTTGAAAGTTTACCCGATAGCAGCAGACACACAATTTATGCACGTGCATTCGATACCGATGGACATGTTTCTTCATCTTCTCTGGTGAACACAACGACCTATAATTTCCGACCAACAAATTTGAATATTACGAATGCAACGGATACTGCGATTACTTTAACTTGGCAAGACAATTGTAGCATTGAGACGGGATTTGAAATTGAAAGAGCAATTGATAATGGAAATTTTACTCAACTCGCA
>JAGXRH010000039.1 GCA_018335975.1 Ignavibacteriales bacterium | reverse complement strand
CCGTTCTAATTCTCCCTTTGACATTTTCTGCGGATTGCATTTCACAGCCCCTTTTGCACCGCCGAAAGGAATATTTGCAACGGCGCATTTCCACGTCATCCATGCTGCTAATGCACGAACTTCATCAATCGTAACATCGGGTGCATACCGGATACCCCCTTTTGATGGTCCGATAATATCATTGTGAATAACGCGGTATCCTTCAAAAACTTCCAAGTGTCCGTCATCCATCACCACCGGGACAGAAACGATAACCTGTTTGATAGGAGTTTTCAAATAGTTATACAGCCCCTCATCCAAGCCGATGAGTTCTGCAGCGACATCAAATCGATGCATCATAGACTCAAGCGGATTTTCTTTATCGGTTATCGGCGTTGCTTCAATGTATGTTGGAGTTAAAAAGGGATTCTCTTTTTTCATAAGAAGAATTTATAATTGATAATTAGAGTAAATAATCTGTTAGTTAAAAAAGCGGGACAAATTTATCAAATAGCCCGTAATTATTCAAAAGAAAATGGTGTTGGATGGAGAATATGTCTGAATGTAAAATTCGGCGCTTTTCCTTTTACTCCATCAAAATTCGAAGTTTCTTTTTCGTGTTGAAAAAATGTAGGATTGCGAGGAATGAGATGGCTTATATGGCAAAAATTGTTAAATGAATACTGCTGAAAGCGTCAATACTTTTTTACACTTTTGTCAATTTTGTCGGACCATGCATAAATTCCACCGATAAGATTTTTTACGTTTTCAAAACCAACCGAGCGTAAAAAATTTGTTGCCCATCCGCTTCTTGCACCAGTTCTGCAGTAAAGGATAATCTCTTTTTCTTTATCAAGTTCGTTGTATCGTAATGGAAGAGTATTCACGGGAATCAGCGTTCCACCAATATCGGACATTTTTTTCTCGTTCGATTCGCGCACATCAACGAGCAGAAAATCTTCTTTATTATCCATTTTCTTTTTCAACTCTTCAACTGTAATTTCAGATTGATTCATAGTTTTATTTTACCCAAACAATGGTGATTCCCCGATTCGGCGAGCGTAAATCGGTATCCGCATTATGACCGCACTCTCGCAACATCTGCTGAATGTCCTCATTATAAATGTTCGCCTGTTCCCCATCTATCATACATCGAAATGAACTCCGGTTTTCAAAAAGCCAATTACGAATGGTAGTCTTCAACGTTCCCCCTCTCCCTCCGCTTCCGTATCCGTGAATGATTTTTAAAACGCGAAGGGAACTGGAGTTTCTGATTTTTCTCACTTCCACTTGCATAATGACTTCCGCTTCATCACTGGAAACGGGAGGATGAGCGATGTCGAGAGTATAAATATAGTTATGCACGCTTTATTTTAGCAACAACAATTTTTTTGTTGATGAAAAACTCCCTGCAGTTAAACAATAGAAATAAATTCCGCTTGAAAGTTTTGATGCATCGAACTTTGCTTGATATGCTCCAGATTCTTTTTCTTCATCAACAAGCTTTGCAACCTCTTGTCCAAGTATGTCGAATACAGTAAGCCTTACACGTGAAGATTTTGGAATATCATACATTATTGTTGTCGTTGGATTAAAGGGATTGGGATAAGAGTTGTGTAGTGCAAAAAAATGTGGAACACTGTTTTCTCCCTCACCATACCCTAATGAAGTTTGGGAATATTTAGTCAGATAATAGTCGGTCGTATGGGAAATGTTTGAAAATGCACTAGTCAACAAAAGTATTTTACCTTGTGCATCAATACTTCCTGTTGTAAAGTTTGAATAACTAGTCATTGTGTCGGTATGTAACCATTGAGAAATTCCAGAACTATTGTATTTAATTATATATACCAAATCCTGCGGGGAAAAATTACCTCCGATAATATATGGCTGGTTCATTGAATCAATAAGTAAGTGTGTCTGATTGATACTACGCCCATTCACATTAATAGATGTTGACCACATAAAATCTCCCATTGTACTGTATTTCACTAGACTTCTATTGCTTGAAGCTGTCATCCCAAAGAACAACTTTATTATTACATTACCCTGTTTATCAAGAACAAATTCATCACTTATTATTAAACTTGAACTTTGCCCACTGAATGGTAATACTTTTGACCAAAGAACTTGCCCCTGGAGTGTTAATTTTGTAAGAATTGGGTGTACAATCCATGAACTATCGAAACTGTCCCCAAGAACTATTATGTATTTGTTTGAGTCTATAAGAATTTGTTTTGCCGTTTCTCCAAATTGGGATTGACTGTTGAAATATGCCGACCATTCTATACTTCCGTTAATAGAATTCAATCGCATACAAACAAGTTTATTCACCCCTTCAACCTCAACCGTTGCTGATACATAAACATTTCCGCTATCATCAAGACAAACATCTTGTAAATCATCGATACCGTTCGGCGTATCATGAATTTTTTCCCAATTGGTATTCCCATTTTCGTCTAGTTTTATAATATGAAATGCTTGAAAATCGTTATAAGAGTTTCCAGGATTCCAACCAACGATAATATTGTTACTTTTATCTATTTTAATTTTGAAATCATAATCGGCAAGTATGCCTCGCAGGAACATTTTCCAAAGTTGAATACCTTCGCTACTATATTTAATTAACAAATATTATCAGAATCGCGGCGACTTCCAAGAAACATATTTGAAGCGCCAACTATACAATTATTTTGGTTATCAAGCACAATCTGGGGTTCAGAAAATTGGTTTAAGTAAATTTCACTATCTACCTCTGCTTCCCATAGTTTCATTCCATCTCTATTAAATTTTACGGGAGGAGTATAATGATAATTACCTGAACCTACAACATAAGCACTTCGCGAACCATCAATGGCAAAACCTGTAATATCATTACGCGCACTTGCATAAGAGTTATACGACTGTTTCCAAAATGATTGACCGTTCGAAGCAGCAGAAAGAGTATAAATATCTTGAGCGTTAAAAGCGAACTCCTTATCACCAGAAATATAAACTCTGCCTGTGGGAGAATAATCTACTTTTTGTACGCGAAATGTACCACTTAACGTATCTCCGATGAAATTTGTAAAAAGAAAATTTCCAGATGAATCAAACCGAGGAATAATAAAATTTTGGCTATTTGATATTGTGGCAATAATAGTTGAGTTACCGTTACTATTGGTAGAAAGTGAAATTGCGTTCTTCGCCCCATCATTTCTAAACTGAGTAAACCAGCGTTGTTCTCCTAGTCCGTTATACGAAGTAAGAAAAATACCATCACTGCTATCATTTACGAGTTCAATATTTCCTACAACGTAAACATTATTGTTTTCATCAATGGTATAATCTTTATACCGGTAACTACTGTCAATGGGAAAAAATTTTTCCCACCCTAAATTTCCATTTTCATCATATGTTAGCACTACGGAAGCGTATGTGTAATCATTCACTATAGTAGCGCTTAATGCGATTTTGTTTGATGGGAAAAGTAACATTTTTTCAAACTCCTCATCTCCTTCATCATTTTCTCCACCGTATTTCCTCGCCCATTGTAAAACTCCAGATGTATCGTATTTCATCAACATGCTATACGTAGAACCTATGAATCCGTAACAATGTCCGTCTCCCCAACCCGCGCAATAGATTGAACCATCTTTTGATGATAAAATGGCAACTGCACCACAAAGCCCGGTAGAGAAACGTGACCAAATTCTTTCTCCCGAAGAACGAATTTTCATTATTATTATCCCATTTAAATTTTCCGAGAAAAACGTTCGCCCAGTAGCATAAACATCTCCATTCTCGTCAAGAGTTATATTTGTAAAGCGATTTCTTCCCGAAAGTGAGTCAAAATATTGATGCTGCCAAATTATGTTACCTAAGGGACTAATTTTTGCGAGGAAGGCGTTTGTATCCAGTCTTCCGGCACAATAAACATTGAATTGAGAGTCAACAACAATAGTGGCGAGTGCTGCTTGAATAGCGTTAGTTTTCCATTGAATGTTTCCGGATGAATCGTATTTTATTATCACTCTCTTCTGCGACTCATGTCCATAAGAAACGCCAATGAGATAGTAATTTCCAAATTTATCTACTGCAGATGACTGGACAACATCTTCCGTAACTACCGAATCGTCATAAGTTACGCTCCATTCCCGTTGAAGTTGAGAAAATAATTCAGCGGAAAAGAGTAGAGTGAGTAGAATGATCTTTTTCATAAAAAATTTCCTTTCGTGATTTATAATGTTGTGAATCTGTTTATGTTATCATTTAGTTATCCATAAAATTAAAATCATATCCATACATTGTTGATGTTCAATAATTCGAGAAAAAGATAAAACATGTTTCTTTAAGTTATTTCAACACCACCATTTTTTTCATTGACGAATACAGTATTGCTCCATCTTTCGAAGCAACGAGACGGTAAAAGTATATGCCACTCTGTAAGACATTTGCATTAATGGTTACTCTGTATTTTCCTGCTGATAGTTGTTGGTCTATGGATTTTTCCATTTCCTGCCCTAAAAGATTATAGAGTTTCAGCGAAACGAAACTTTCTTTCGGGACATCAAATTGAATTGTCGTTGATGGATTGAAAGGATTGGGTACATTTTGATAAAGAATGAAATCCACCGGTACTTCCGACAATTGTATTACTCCGGTGGATAACCGGTTTCCAAATATTTTTTCTGCATTTGTTCCAGAAACGATTTCTACTGTATGTGTTCCCGGCGGAGGAGGAAATGTTTGTTCCCAGCCGTTTTGCATTTGTTCGCTGACTACATATTCACCGAA
>JAGXRH010000038.1 GCA_018335975.1 Ignavibacteriales bacterium | reverse complement strand
ATGCTAATACTCCTTTGGGAGGAGAACAAGCAAATCCAGTCATTGACCACGGTTTATATCAGTTTCTTTCTTACCGAGGTTATCTTTTTGGACTTTTTACTGATCAAAATGGGCTGACCAATTTCCACTTTTCTGCAAATGAAGCCACAGATGCTGCTGGAAATACGGTATTTGGAGTGAATAGTAGCACCGCGAATCCTCCTAAATATTTCACAGGATTTAACGAATGGCATCACTTGGCGGGAGTTTGGGATGGTACAATCGTAAAAATATACGTTGATGGAGTTCTTTGGCATCAAGAATTTGGAGATACTACAAAAACGGTCGCATCTAACAATTTTCCAACTTTAATTGGGTCAATGTATACTCCAACAGGCAATGTATATTTTAGGGGTGAAATTGATGAAGTGCGCTTTTCTGACAAAGCTCGTCAACCGAGTGAGTTTAACCTTAGTAACTTTCCGCAATCATTCCAGTGGATTCCAACAACAAATTTACCCAATGCACGTTCTATGTTTTATTCATTAATCTCAAAACAACGTGTATTCATTATTGGAGGGGCAGGACCTGGAGATTTAAATTCGTCATATTATTCAAACATTAATGGAGATTCTTCATTGGGTGCATGGAACTCAACGTCAAGTGTAACAAGTTCATTATACCAATTTGGAGGAGCGTTTGATGCAGATAGCGGATGGATTTATGTTGTCGGAGGTAGAACTCATGGTGGTCCAGAGCCAAACGTATTCTATAGTGGAGTTAAAACTGATGGG
The DNA here is from genome assembly GCA_018335975.1 of Ignavibacteriales bacterium. Lineage (GTDB taxonomy): Bacteria > Bacteroidota > Ignavibacteria > UBA10030 > F1-140-MAGs086 > JAGXRH01. Next base: position 4,905 of record JAGXRH010000038.1, on the reverse strand, counting down.
ACCCTTGATGCTTGGCAAAGTACAACCAATTTGCCTGAAGGTATAAACAGTCAAAGTTGTGTCTATCATAATGGTTATGTGTATAGTATAAGTGGAGCAAATGCTTTTAGTAACTCTACTACTCCAACGATATATTATGCGAACCGGAATTCGAATGGAACACTTAACTCTTGGCAAACAACATCAGCGCTTCCCTTTGGGGTTCTTAATTCATATTGTTTTGCTTATAACGAATATCTTTACGTTGTTGGAGGCAATAATAACTTAGGAAGTGTCTCAATTACAGATTCAGTGTTTTATGCTAAGATAAATTCCAATGGTACACTTCAAAATTGGAATCGAGCAAACAACCTCCCTAAAAAATTATCGGGGCATCAAGGTTTTATCCAAAATAATAGAGTTTATATAGGAGGAGGAAATGATGGAAATATTACACAAGACACAATTTTTTCATCATTGATTAATCTGGATGGTTCTCTCTCACAGTGGGAATATGTTGGCAAGTTACCATTAGCATTGAATGTACATCAAATGGTAGCAAGTTATAATGCAGTGTATTTACTCGGTGGCGAAAATTCTCAAGGATACCAAAGTATTGCATATTACGCTTTGTTTGATACTATTGGCAACAATGGAATCAGTGTGTATTCTGTTTTACCGTCACAAAACCAACTCAATGTTGCAAAAGGCACAAACATCACCATTACTTTTACCAGTGAGGTCAATCAATCTACCGTTACTGACACATCAATTATAGTATATGGAAGCCAAAGTGGAAAACATACCGGCACAATTTCTTTTCTCAATAGTCAAACAGTTTCCCTCAATCCGACTAAAGATTTTAATGAAGGTGAAGTAGTTGCTGTAAATTTGACAAATACAATTCTATCAATTTCAAGTGACACACTCACTTATGGTTATCATTATACTTTTACTGTTGGTGGATTAGCAACATCAAATGGAACTTTTATTTTGGTTGATAGTGGTTCCGTTGCTTCGGGTTCGTATTCTGTCGCAGGTGTTGACATTGATAATGATGGCGATGTTGATTTAATCACGAATAGTTCTACCGGTTTATCTTCGTATGCAAACAACGGTTCAGGAGATTTTTCTAATGTCAGCAATGTCAGTATTGGAGGTCCAACAAATACCGTTTCGACTGGAGATGTAGATTTTGATGGGGATATTGACGCTTTTATACCAAGTGGAAGCAACAGTCCACCCGATGCAACGTGGATATTTAAGAATGATGGAAGTGGAAATTTTACAAACACAAGTTTCAATGGAATAACTGATTTATCTGGGAATGTTTCTGTAGGAGATGTTGACGGAGATGGGGACCTCGATTATTTTGTTGGTGTGGATTTTACATCAAAAGGGAATGAACTATTTATCAATGACGGCACCGGCACATTTAGTTCTAAAATAAAATATTCTGCGTATGATCCTGGGTATTCTCAACTTGCGGATTTAGACAATGATGGTGATTTTGATTTTCTCTATCGAAATGGTGGAGGGACAAATCTCATCAAAACGATGCAAAATGATGGGGCAGGAAATTTTACTGATTGGAGCGATGTTACATCTGGAGCAGATCATGGAAGTATTCAATGTGCTGATTTCAATAATGATGGAAACCAAGATATTGCAGCAAATAATAGCGCAAATCAATTAGTAATTTTCTTAGGAAATGGAGATGGGACATTTTCTTCTCCGGCAACATATGATGTCAATACTCCATCTTATATTGCGTTAGGAGATATTGATGGGGATAGTGATATAGATATTGCTATTGCCTGTAATCCCTCGGATGTGATCTCCATTTTTAAGAATAATGGCGATGGAACATTTGCAACTCGTATTGATATAAATTCAACAGCACCTCAACTTCAAGGGCTCTCTATCAATGACTTCGATAATAACGGAACAAATGATATTGTTTATTTGACATATTCAAACAACAAATATTATTATCTTAAAAATGTTAATAGCATATTTACTATCACAGCCACCGCAGGACAAAACGGAAGTATTTCTCCATCTGGAGAAGTGAGTGTGGATTCCGGAGCGAGCCAAACATTTACCATAACTGCGAACGAAGGTTACACAATAGGAAATGTTCTGAAAGATGGAGAAATTTCGCTTGGTGCGGTGAGCGAATATACTTTTACAAACGTTACAAGTAATCATACAATTTCAGCAACGTTTCAGCAAGTGCAATCGGGAACAGCAACCACGCTTTCTGCAACCAATGTAGGCGGAACACGCGCAATACTTAACGGCTCTGTTAATCCAAGTGGAGTAAGCACAACCGTAACATTTCAATGGGGAACAACAATGGAATACGGAAATACCATAGCCGCAACGCCAAGTCCAATTACAGGAACAAGTGACGTTGCAGTAAGTTCATCGCTTACGGGATTGTCGCAAACGACAACATATCATTACCGCGTTGTTGCTACGAATGATTTCAACGCAACTATCTACGGTGAGGATATTTCGTTCACCACTTTAAGCACTACTAATAATCCGCCAACAGCAGTTTCAAAATCGGATTCGGTAAAAAGTAACACGGCTAAGTTACTCACGCTCGAAGGGAGCGACCCCGATGATGGAGATAGTGTAGCAACGTTTGTTATCAAAACAACTCCGTCGCACGGATTTCTTCAAAGTTTTAACAGCGCAGAAGGCACAGTCATTTACAATCCCGAACTCTTTTACACAGGAACAGATACATTTACATATAGTGTAAAGGATGCGCAAAACTTTGAAAGCGCGCCAGCAACGTTTGCTATTACCGTGTATCAATACATTGATTCTACACGGTTCAGAACATTTACTCAGGAAGGATTCATCACCCCCGCAGTAAAAATTCCGAAAAAAGGAGTGCGAAAAATGACAACGACAGGGAATGTGCTTGATGCAGTAATGGCAAATGTCTATCCCAAACTCAAAGTGAAAACCGACCCGAATTATCCCGGCGGTGTGGTACTCGGTATTCAACGAAAGGATAGCGTAAAGTTTTATGGTTGGGTTCGGATGACCGGGAAGGGAAAGGATATTCAAAAGTCTTTTCCACATTCCGGCGCAGCAAAGGGATTCGATAAAATACAGGGAAAAACTTTTCTCAAGGAAATCAAAAATCCGAAAGTAGAACGGTATAACAACATTCTATTTGGAGAACTCCTCGCGTTGAAGATGAATCTCGGAGCAAGTTTGGATAGTATTACCAATCCCGATTTGGGAAACCTAATCTTTGACGACCCGCTTCAACCCAATCATATTTTCACCGGAAAGACACTTACCGCAATTGTTCGATTTGTTGATACCACGCTCACGTATTATAAACGTTACTACACAGTAACACCATCAGCAATATATAACACAATGGCGATTGCATTACGGAATATCAACGAAGCGTTTAGCGAAGCGGCGATAGATACAATTTCTGTAAAACCGTTGCGTTTGCGAGACATAGTTCGTATTGATAGCGTAACATTTCTGCGTCGCGGAACAGCAAAAGAAGTGATGGAATCTGTTGCGTTACAAAACACTTCATCACTTCCTGAAGAAATAATGTTGTTGCAAAACTATCCCAATCCGTTTAACCCGACAACGGCTATTAGGTTTGTGGTTGGAGGTTCGGGGTTGGTGTCGTTGAAGATTTACAACGTGCTCGGACAAGAAGTTGCAAAGTTACTCAACAACGAAACAATGGAAGAAGGCGAACACGAAATACAATTTGATGCAAACGGATTGACGAGCGGAATCTATTTCTACCGTATCACCGCAGGGAGTTTCGTACAAACACGGAGAATGTTGCTCATAAAATAGAAAACCAAAGAGAAGAAAGCGCTTTCAAGGCATCATCAAAAAATTGGTGATGCCTTTCTTTTTTTTGTTAAATTTTTCAAATTCGTTTTTCCTCTTTTTATATTTTTCTATATTTCGCCCGCTTTTTATAGTGAACAAAAGAATTTCAGGTATGATTTTGTTTCAAGTATTTTTATTCAGCAAGTAGTACGAACATTTTGATATGGAAACTTCATCAGAAGCGCCTAAACCTACTCCTATACCCTCATCAGCGCAAACGGCTGCAAAACCAATTCCTAAATCTGTAACGGAAGTTCGCAAACCAAAACAGGACCGTCCGCCCGAAGATGACCGCGGCATCTGGAAAATGAATCGCCGTAGTTTTTTTTCGCTCGCGGGTTGGGCTTCGTTTTTCATTTTTATTTTTACTTCCACCATCGGCGCATTACGGTTTATGTTTCCGCGCGTGTTGTACGAACCCCCCTCAACATTCAAAGCGGGATTTCCTCAGGATTATGTTGTGGGCGAAGTAAGCGAGAAATATAAAGACCAATATCGTGTGTGGATAATCCGTGACGTAAGCGGATTTATCGCTCTCTCGGCAACGTGTACGCACTTAGGATGCACGCCTCGTTATCTCGCAACGGAAAATAAATTTAAATGTCCCTGTCACGGAAGCGGATTCCGTGGAACGCCGGATTTCGGAATAAATTTTGAAGGTCCCGCTCCGCGTCCGTTAGAGCGATTCAAAATTACACTTGCCGATGATGGACAAATTCTTGTTGATAGGAATATCAAATTCCGATTTGAACTTGGCGATTGGTCAAAGCCCGATGCGTTTGTGAATTGGGGATGATTGTAATTTTAGATTTTAGATTGAACAACAGAGAGTAATGCATTGGGAACAAACGAACTAACGAAAGAATGAACTAACTAACTTATGGGAAAACTGAAAGAAAAATTTCAACAGACGGAAGTTTATAAATCCATTTTCCGTCATTCATATCAGGATACAGCGCGTAACCGGGCGTTGCAAATTGTGGACAATGTCTTTTTGCATTTACATCCGGTTCGTATTTCACGGCATGCTAC
>JAGXRH010000037.1 GCA_018335975.1 Ignavibacteriales bacterium | reverse complement strand
CGTGCGTTCCGGCTGACGTGAACGAGAACCACGTTCTCCATAGCGTCCGCTGCTGTTCCGAACACGAGTTTGATTACCATCGCGTATTCCGGTTTTCTTCCCGCTTTTATCTATTGTACCATTTCTTCCAGTTGAAATCATCCCGCCGGATGTTTCTTGTGTATTGATAGAACGAATATCACTTCCTCCCCGTGAGCCCCTGTCCAAATCTTCATCGCCATCTCTGTTTCGACCGAAATCCCGAACAGTTCTTACAGAAGGATTGGGTGTATAACTTGCTCCGTAGCCATATCCATAGTAATACGAATGATAATGCCAGTAACCATAGGTAGGATAATTCCATGGGTAATAGTAGGAAACAAATGGTGAATAACACCAGCCGTTGTAATAATCATAATAACTATAATTTGAATACCATTGATTTGGATAATACCAATCGTTAGCCCATGGATTATTGTAGGAAACCCAAAATGAAGTGGAAGGCCAATAATAGGAATACCCTGCACGAAAACGCGGATACCAATCATTTTCGTTCAGGTAATAATTATTCACGACAGGAGTATTCGAATACTCCCCTTCTTGAGTATCATAATCATCAAATTCTTCTTCATCATTTTTTTGTTCCTCATAAACGAGGTCTTCTTGTTTTTGCTTCTGAGGCGGTTCTTCTCGGTATTGTTTGTTTCGATACGTAGGTCTGCTTGTATCTAACGCAAGTTGTGTGTAGCATCCGCTGAGGATAACTCCGGCGATGACGAGAATACATAGTGAGGTGAAGTTTCGATAAATGTTTTTCATAAGTTTCCCTTTCTCAAGGTATAGTGGAGAAAAGATTGTGAATTGTGTAACAATAGTTTTCTTAAAAAAGTTTGCGAAATGCTAAAATATTTTTACGTATTCAACGAGGATGGTCCTGTTTCCAATCGTAAAGGTTTTATTATTCCACGTAATGCTCTTTAAATTTGCCCCGAGCAGAACCCCATCGCCAATACTCCATCGCATTCCTAAATTATATTTTCGGTTATCGTTTGAATTTATATCGTCGTTGTAAGCAAGGTCACACTCCGCTAAAATGGACATATCAGCGCCAACAGTTTTTTCAACGCCAAAAAAGATATTCAAATCTTTGTCATCTCTATTTTCCAAGGAACGATTAATCCCGAGGTGCGTACTCAGGAAACCAAGGAACTCAATGTTTTTACTTCCGACTGCATAGAAACCAAGTGATTTCACGTTGTATCGCTCAAGAGAATCCTTATAATTTTCTTTCCCTTGCGAATCGAAACCGAGAGCGACAGCAGGGAAGGAACCTTCTTCATCAAAAAGCCGGAACTTCACATTTACTCCCGGCGATTTATTCCACTCGACGACATTCGAACCGATTATGTCGTTTCCACCGTAGGAAATGCCAAAATGCAATCGGTCCATCACTCCTGCATTTAACATCATTAAAACACCGCCTTGCTGAAAAAAATCTACGCCAATACCAAAACTTCCTCTCTTCATTAATCCCGCCGTAGGCTTATCAATCAGATAGCGTGGTTCGATTGTCCCTTCCGTACCCGCTAAATGTTGCGCGAATAACAGAGAGCGAAAACCGAATGTCGCGAGAACAAGGAATCCGTAAAAAGTTATAGAGGAAATTTTTTTCTTCATTCTGATGTTGTAAGACGGCGAAAATATATCGAAACGAATAATTAAAACAAAGTATTTTGTAATCCTTTTCTCAATCAGTATCTTTTCGCCGTAATTAATGTTAATCAACTTGCTTCAATCAAAAAATCTTATGTCGGGGAAGAAGTTTTTCTTCCTCTTTTTTTCCATTCTTTTTTCCGGATGTGGAAATTTTTTCTCTTCCCGATTTCAGGATGTAACCGCGTATTTTAACACGTACTATAATGCGGCACAAACCTACAATCGCGCTGTAGAAAAAATTGAGCAGGCAGGCGAAAAGGAGAGGAACCCAAATCGTTTTGTGCGAATGAATATTTCCACTGATGTTCAAAGCCAATTCGATTCCGTAGTAGAAAAATGTTCGAAGGTCATTCAATTTTATCCGCAGAGCGTTTTTCTTGATGATGCAATGTTGATGATCGGGAATTCGTATTATTATTCAGGAGAATATTTTCGCGCAGAAAGAAAATATAAAGAGGTGCGCCAAAATTTTCCTGACGGTGAATTATTCCCACTCGCCACTTTAGGTCTTGCAAAAACTTACTATCAACTAAAAAAATATCAAGTAGTGAATGAAGTGCTGGGGGATAGCGCCTCCCTCACTCAATTAAATGACAATGATGTGATAGCAGAATGTTTTTTCCTGAAGGGGCAAATTCATTTTAACGCAAGAGAGTTCGAAAAATCCACACCGCATTTTGTGAATGCTCTTTCGTTTGCGGAAGAGAATCTGTTGAAATCGCAAATTGCGTACCAACTTGGACAGGCGTATGAGTTATTATTGAATTATTCCGATGCAGCAAAAACATACGAAATGCTCGCTGATGAATCGGATGACTATATTTTTGAAGCACGGGGCAAAATTCGATATGCGGTGATGTTGGGAAAACTCAATCAAAATTTTCTCGCGCTTGAATTGTTAGAAGAAATGCGGGACGACCGGAGAAATAAAGATTTTTTTGGTCAGGTTGATTTTGAAATCGGTACCATCCTGAAAGAGAACGGCGATATTGACCTCGCGGAAGAGCAGTTTGAGTACATTGATACGACGTATCGGCGAACAGAATCCTCTGCAAAAGCGCAATTTCAACTTGCCGATATCAATGAGTACATTCAAAAAGATTTTTCGCTCGCGCTGCAATATTATACAAAAGCGAAAACGGAATTTCTCGCCTCGGAAATTACAGATTCCGCACGAAAAAAAAGCGAAGTGCTAACGAGATATTTTAGTATCACAGGCAATCTCGTTAAGTTTGATTCGCTGATAAACTTAAAACAACATCCTGAATTGATTGGTGTGATGGACAGCATTAAACGGTTTCAACAAGCAAAGAAGGATAGTATTGAAAAATTCCATCAGGATTCCGTTGCGGCTTATGTTGCAGATTCTTTAAAGGAATTAGGTATAGAACCTTCTCTTTCGCAAAGCAAAGTTGATGAATCTCTTATACCAAAAAAAGAGGAGGATGTTTCTGAAAACGAAACTGATTCCTCCGATGAAATTGGTACAGATATTGAGGATGACCTCGCAAGCGATGAGCAAAAGATAGATTCCGGTAAGATTGGTATTGCCGAAAAAACGCCTCACCAAAAGCGAGAAAAAACAGTATGGGATGAGGCAGAAGAAGAGGAAATGGAGGAGGAAAAAAAATCAGTACAGAATACCGATTCGCTTCTCGCGGTTGATTCATTAGCGAAAGATACAGTTGAAATCGCTTCCGGTCCTGCTTGGCTGAAAGATACTATTAAAACATCCCTCCAGGATTTGTTTGATAGTTTGGCGAGAACACAATATGAAATGGGAATGTTGATGAATGATAAACTTCACCTCCGCGATTCGGCATTATATTATTTCAATCTTGCCTTAATGGAATTGCCCGAGACAGAACAAACACCAAAAATTCTCTACGCACTTTCTGAATTTTATCTGTCTCAAAATGACTCGGATAGGATAGTGGCTGATTCGTTGCTCCGAAAAATCGTTGATGAATTTCCCCGGCACACGTATGCAAATGTTGCAAGGCGCGCTTTGAGAATGGAAGTGCAAGATACCGTGAAAATAGATTCACTTGAATTCGCCTTTTCAGTTGCTGAGCAAGAGTATCGTGCAGGGAATGTTCAAAAGGCGATGAACACACTTTTTCGAATCTCATCTGGCGATTCAACTTCTCCCGTTGTTGCAAAGTCGTTGTTGGCGATGGGATGGATTTACGAAAACGATTTAAAACAATATGATACTGCGCTCGCATTATATAAAATTTTGGCGCAAAAATTTCCTGCAACAGTGTACGCCGCTTCCATTAAACATAAAGTAGCAGGGGCAGATGGAAAAGAAATGACGTACGCTGGGAGAAAACGATTCCGAACAGACCCTCTTCAGGTAAATCTTACGGCGCAGCGGATTTCCTCCTCATCGTTTGAACCTTCCGGGACAGATGATGTTTTTGATAAACTCGATTCACTTCCCACCGGTGATGACGATGAAGAGCCATCGAAAGATGAGGGAGATGAAGAACCACTTGATGAACCGGATAAGTGATTTCCGCGAACGTGATTGAGTCATCCGATATTTCTTTTTTATACTCTCTACAACGTTTTGGTATCAAACTTGGTTTGCGCAACATCACTAAACTCTTGCAGCGTTGTGAAAACCCACATAACAACTTCCCTTCCATTCATATTGCAGGGACAAATGGAAAAGGTTCCACTGCCGCAATGCTTGCTTCCATTTTTACTGCGGCGGGTTATAAAACGGGATTATACACTTCTCCGCATCTGTTGAGCGTTTACGAACGTATTCGTATCAATGGGAACAATATTTCTTCTCAAAAATTTTCTTCCCTTGTCCAAGAATTTCGTAACGATATTATTCGATTTCAAGCGACATTTTTTGAAGCCGTAACGGCAATTGCATTTCAATATTTCTCTATTGAAAAGGTTGACATTGCAATTATTGAAACCGGACTTGGCGGAAGATTAGATGCGACGAATGTCCTCTCTCCCATACTCTCCATCATCACCAATATTTCACTCGACCATGCAGAACAGTTGGGCGATACACTTCCTTCCATAGCAAAAGAAAAGGCAGGAATTATCAAACAGGGAATTCCTTGTATAACCGGAGTAGAAGACCGACAATCGTTGAATGTTCTCAAACGAATTTCCAAAAGTAAAAGCGCGCCCTTGTGGGAAACAAAAGATGCAATTTCCATCCAAGAAAAATCCATCGGGATTGAAAATAATGTGTATTCCGTGGACACTCCGTTTAACTCCTTTTCGCGCCTTAATGTTTCTCTCGGGGGATATTTTCAGACACAAAATGTTGCAACAGCGCTTCTTGCAATAGACGTTTTGCGAAATAAGCAACCTCTGTTTCTTTCAAAAAAATTTTCTATTTCTATTGAAAATATAAAAATGGGAATGAATCACATTTCCCGTTTCACGAATTTTACCGGACGATTACAAGTCATTTCCCATTCGCCCTTGATAGTCCTTGATGTTGCGCATAATCCCGATGCAATGAATCGTCTTACCTATTCGGTGCGGCATCTCTTCCCAAAACGAGGCGCAGTAGTGTTCGGTGCGATGAGGGATAAAGATGTTTCCGGAATGTTGGATACTATTTCTACGCTGAACATTCCGGTGATTGCTGTTCAACCAAAAATTGAAAGAGCAATTACTTCGCGGGAAATTTTGGAGATGTGTCATCGAAAAAAGATACGATGTTTCGATGGGGGAGATGTTGAAAATGGGATTCGTCAAGCTCTCTCGACAATTCCATCTTCCGAATATCTAATGGTTTGCGGTTCGTTTTATGTTTGCGGCGAGGCAATGAAAATGTTCGACGCAGTTTGACAGGTATGAAGACTTCAACATTTTTTATTCGGGGAATGTGCTGTGCAACCGAGCAGTCAGTTATCGAAAACAAACTGCGTTCGATGAAAGAAGTACTGCATTTTTCCATCAACCTGATTGGTCAAAAACTTTCCGTAGAGTTTGAGGGTGAACAGCGACGAATAATTAATGCGCTGAAATCAATCGGTTTTGACGCCCAACTTCAATCTTCTGTGGATGCGCGTTCGTGGCGGGAAAAAAATGCAAGTCTTTTGATAGTTTCCCTATCCTCATTCACTTTCTTTATCGGATTCACAGGTGCGGAATTATTTTCTTCCTCAATTGTTCAGGCAATTTTTCTTTTTTCTATTCTTACCGGCGGATGGAAAGTGTATGTGAAAGCATTTCATTCTTTGCGCACCCGTTCTTTGGATATGAACGTCTTAATGGCGATTGCAACTTTGGGCGCTATCGCTTTAGGTGAATGGAAAGAAGCGGCAGCGGTTATTATTCTGTATGCCTTTGCATTATTGCTCGAAGAAAAAAGTCTGCAACGAACACGGAACGCGATTCAATCTTTATTGCATCAATCCCCGCAGAGTGCGAATCGTATTTCGAATAATATTGAGGAAAATGTTCCGGTGGAAAACATTCACGTCGGGGATATCCTGCTTATTCGTCCCGGTGAAATTATTCCACTTGATGGTATCGTACATCGGGGTGAATCTACCGTTAATCAATCTGCAATCACCGGAGAGTCACTGCCTGTGGAGAAATCAATCAATCAACAAGTATTTGCAGGTTCTCTCAATATGCGAGGGGCGTTAGAAATTTCCGTAACGCACCTTGTTACCGATTCATTACATGCCAAAATTCTTCAGAAGATTGAAGAGGCGCAAAGTGAAAAAGCGCCATCGCAACAATTTGTGGAACGAT
>JAGXRH010000036.1 GCA_018335975.1 Ignavibacteriales bacterium | reverse complement strand
TTCTTTGTTATCAAAAATTGGTTGCGGCTCGGGAGTTTGGATTACTGCTGTGTCATACAGTGCATGTTGGCCGATTAAACCTTTATCCGGTTCATTAAACTCTGTTTTCGATTGTGTGATGAGAAAAAAATTATCTTTCGTTTCAGGAATTATGCGATACGTAACTGCGCGAGGAATAATAATATAGTCCCCTTTTTCAAAAGTGAGCGGACCGAAATCTGTTTCAATTTTTCCTTTTCCTCGATGAATGAAATACAATTCATCGCCATCAGCATTACGGAAATAAAATGGCATTGGTTTGCTTCTTCGGGAAACAAACAATCGCACATCATCATTGCCAAGAACTTCGACGGGAGTTCCGCGGGGATTTGTTTTATCGGACGGAGAAAGTTTGTTCAAATCCAAACAATGCGGACGAAGTTTTCCTTCAAAACGAATCCATCCAGTTGGAGGATGGGTGTGGTACAAATGCGCGGATTTACCAAAGAAACCTTTTCGCCCGTGTTCTTCCTCGAACGTTCCTTCCGGTAATCCTACGTGCGCTTGCGATGTTGTTTTTCCCTTCTTCAGTGGAAACATTTTTCTGATTTTAGATTTTAGATTTTAGATTTACGATTGTAGTCTTGAAACGATTTAAATATTTTTTTCTCATAATCTCAATTACTCAACTTCTCAAATACTTTTTTTCAAAATTTGGTTGCGCAATATACCAATTTTTTCAATTTCCAATTCCAGAATATCACCGGACTTTACCCATTTATCCAGTTCTAACCCGCACCCTGTTCCGACTGTTCCCGAGCCGAATAAATCACCCGGCAAAAGTGTTTCATCCATCGAGGCAAATGCTATCATTTTTTCAAACTTGTGGAAAATTGTTCCCGTATTTCCTTCGCTCCATACTTCTCCATTCACTTTTGCAGTCATTTTCAAATTATACACATCGCCAATTTCATCTGTTGAAACAAGAACGGGACCGATTGCCGTTGCAAAGTCTTTCCCTTTTGCCGGACCTAATCGAACTTTCATTTCTTTGCGCTGCATATCTCGCGCAGAAAAATCATTCAACACGGTAAACCCTGCAATATGATTCATTGCATCTTGTTCAGGTATATTTCTTCCAAGTTTTCCGATGACAAATCCGAGTTCAAGTTCGTAATCAAATTTTTCGGTGAATGAAGGAATCCAAACATTCTCATCTGTTCCAATAATCGAGTTATGATTTCCTTTGTAGTACACGGGAATTTCGTACCACTCTTGCGGCATTGCTTCTCCCCTCTTTTCAAATCCTTTTTTCACGTGTTGTTCAAACGCATAAAAATCGCGGAACGATGTTGGGTTTGGTAACGGAGCGCGTAATCGAACGTCTTTTGCTTGATAGGCGAGCGTTTCTTCGTTCAAACCGGAAGGAATGTTCTTTCCCTGAAATTCTTGTTTGAAAAATTCTATCGTTTCGTTGGCAAATTTCATTCCGGTTTTTTCCGTCTGCAAAAAAGAAAGCATATCGCTCGGAATAATTGCGTTGGCAAATTGGTACGGAACGGCTTCTCCCATTCGCGAAAGATAATACGCGGCGGCAAAATTCAAGTCGAGAATACTTTCGTTCAACATTGTGCCAAGACGATTGTAACGACCGAGTGGTGTTTTAATTTCAAACGTGCAAAGTTTCATTTCAAGAACATCAAGACGGGCTACTTCAAGAGAATAAGTTTTTTTAGTTCTGCGTTGTTCCCGGAGGAAAGGCGATAAAAATAAACACCACTCGGATAGCCCGTGGCATTCCAGACTGCTTCATGGGTCCCTTCACCAAAGAGTTCATTGTTTAATAACGCTGTTACTTCTCTTCCCAAAACATCAAAAATTTTCAAGGTCACTCTCTCAGATTCAAAGAGTGAAAATTTTATGACCGTTGATGGGTTAAAGGGATTGGGATAATTCTGCATCACTGCAAACGTCTGTGGTTTCGTTTGAATAAAATTATTTCGAGAACCGATTTTGTGTTGGTTCATCATTTCTAAAAATGACACAGAACCCAACGGAATTATTCCGGCAAACTTTAATCCTTGATTTGTTACAACAGAGTCTCCATTGGAAAGTGATATTGTGGTGTCAAACGCTTCATTGATTTGATTCAGCATTTTTCGCAGTTGTTCCAATTGCGCAGAACCTGCTGTGGGAGGAATATCACCCGGTAATGTTTTTGTTATCCAGTATGTCATTACGGAATCAATTTTCTTGCTCATTTCCATTAACATCGTTTCGTGGAACGGACTTGATGGATTCATAAACATCAACGAATCAAAACCCGTTGGAGTAATTCCTTGCTGACTCGACAACAAATTTAATTTGAATACTGTCAATGATTGGAGAAGCGGGTTTGTATAATTTGTCGCCGTCGGTGCGAGTTCTTTCACGAACAATTTCTTTTTATTCGAGCCGGATTTTCTTACGGTGTCAAATGGAGCATTATACAACGAATCTGTTTGTAAACTGGTAAAAAATTTTCCAACGTTTGTCCCTTTTTTCCAACGAACCCAACCCAGTGTTTTGGCGAGCGTTTTATCCTCTTGTTTTATGCCGATGGTTATTCCATTTTTGCCTCCGCTCCGTGCAACAGTGGTATCTCGCCAGTTTGCTTCATTCGGAAGTTTTGCCGTTTGGTTTTTCTTTTGTTTGAGTGAATTCGGTTTTCCTCCCAATAATGTTGAAGCAGAAAATGTTCTGAAAGATTTCGGTTCGACCGGAATACTATCTACAACAAGAAATTGCCCCATCAATCCGTCATCTTCGTGCTTTAAAATATGGCAATGAAACATAAACGGGTGTTCGTAATCGGAGTTATCCTTAAATTCGGCAATAAATCGTACCGTTTCAAGAGGTTTCACTAACACATCATCTTTCCATCCTTGTTCATAACTGGCAGGAGGTAAAGAATTTCTGCTTAGCAAATTAAATTGAACGTCGTGGATATGAAACGGATGGGCGATATTGGACAGATTGGTGATTTGCCAGATTTCCATATCATTTTTTAGTACGGTATAATCAATTCGGGAATGGTCGAAAAACTTGCGGTTGAACGTATGCTGAATCCGACCATCTATCATCGTATCGGAAATTACTAATGTTCTGATTACATCTGCACTATCTTCGTTTAAAAAAACATTCGTAGTCAATAAGGAGGGAATGGTTGTAACCGGATTTCCTGTTTGCGCGCCAATAGTGAAATGAAGAATATTAAAATCACGTCGCCCAAGCGCATTTGCTGCCGGACCCGGAGCATTCGCAGGTTCTGCACCGGGAATTCCCTGAGCTAACTCTGAATTAAACGCTTTTAAGTCGAGTGATTGTCCCTGTTGACCGGTGAAGTTCACAAGTATTTCCACGCGCTCGCCCACAGAAATTAAAAAACGTGTAACGGCTATCGGTGTGTTAACTAAACCGCCATCAGTCGCAATGACGTAAAATGTTCTGTTATCGCTGAAACCGAGATTATATGAACGTTGCACAGCAGCATCTAACATTCGTAAACGGACGACTTGAGCAGGAGCGTTAAAATTTGGATTGAGAGTTCCGTTTACTATTACCGTATCACCGTACGGACCAACGACAAATTGATTTTGTGTATTAAACCTTCGGTCTGTTATAGAAAGCGGAATATCATCTACTCCGTATGAACGCGGTAAACTTAAGGCGCTTTCTGTTGCATCACGAACAATGATAAACCCATTCAACCCCATCGAAACTTGCCGTTCCGTCGTTGTGTGCAAGTGGGGATGATACCAATAGGTCGCGGCGAAGTTCGTAACCTTCCAATACGGTTGCCATGTTGTGCCCGGAGGAACCATTTGATGCGGTCCACCATCCATAATTGCCGGTAAATGAAATCCGTGCCAATGCACTGTTGTTGTGTCGACAAGATTATTCGTGACATTTAAATGCACCGTATCTCCCTGATTGAAAAACAATGTTGGTCCCAGAAAACTCCCGTTATAGCCGGCAGTGTTTGTGGCATCACCGGGTCGAAATTGTTTTGTCCCTTCATTGGCATCAAGATTGAATGTCGTTCCTGAAATCGTATCGGGAATGAAGAGAGTATTGTATGTTTGGGAAATGAGTGAATGAGAGATTGTACAGAGTAAGAGAATGTAATAAATTGATTTCATACCTGAAGATTTTTAATTATGAATAAAATATTGTGGTAAAAAGTAAAAAATTAAAGAACAGTATTCAAACATTGAACGAGAAAATATTTTTGTGTGTGAAAAGATATTGCCAATAGTATTTCACTTTATATATTTGCCAACAAAATAATGCTTAAACTCTGCTGCCATATTATCCTTCTTTCTTTCATCGTCTTTGGAAACACGTCTTCTCAACCCGATTCTTCAAAATTTGTTTTCACGTTTCTTCCTGAGAAGCATCAATTCCGTCAACTCATCGCCAATCCAAAAGAACCTACGATTGGCTTGTGGAAATTTTTTACCGCAGAACAAATGAAAGTGGAAATAGGAAGCGAACTCGATTTATTTTCCTTCCATAACAATTCTTCCTCGCTCAATATCGGCATTAACTTTTTCGGATACGCAAATGTTACCGGTGCCAACGGTTTGCATTTACAAATTGATGCCCTCGATGGTTTTTTTGGTGGAAATATTTCTCTCATCAATCGGGATTTGCAATATCGTTTGCGTCTGCTTCACCACAGCGCGCATCTCGTTGACGGCAATTGGTGGGCATCAAAAGAGTGGCCTCGTCAATGGACAAAACCGGGCGGACCAATTCCTTTCACGCAGGATTTCGGTGAGTTAGTTTTTGCAAAAGTTTTTCATCGCCCTTTTCTTTACACTCGTCTGTATTCAGGAATTTCTTACGCAACATTTTCTCGTCCCGCATTTCTCAAACGTGCTTCCTTTCTTGCCGGATTAGAATTACACTCCAATAAAATTATTGACAATCTTTTTGAAAAAGAAATAAACCCGTTTTTCGCATACCATATTTCTCTGGTTGGAATTCCAAAATATACCGGCTCACATCAAATCAAAGCAGGAATTAAATTCGGCGAATGGGAACGGTCAGGAATCAATCTTTATTTTGCAGTCAATGAAGGAAGAAATTTCTTTGGAGAGTATGTTTCGGAGAATTTAAGAACGTACGGAATGGGATTCGCTGTTGACGTTCCATAAGATTTTTCAAATGGAGTTGAAGTATTTTACATTTTATATTTTAGATTTCTCCAACACTCCATTACTCCCTCACTCCGTTTTACTTATTCCCAAAACTTTTGCATTTCCCCGCAACGCTTCAATCACAAACTGAATATGTTCATCGAGATTGACGCCAAGTTCTTCTGCTCCGTTAATAATATCGTCGCGATTCACCGTTCTTGCAAACGCTTTGTCTTTCAATTTCTTTTTTACAGATGAAGTTTCCAAATCATCAACTTTATTCGGACGAACGAGAGAACACGCAACAATAAATCCGCTGAGTTCATCGCACGCGTATAATGTTTTCGCAAGCAAACTTTCCCGCGGAACGTTTGTGTATGGCGCGTGTCCTAAAATTGCTGTGCGAATTTCTTCCGAAACTCCTTTCTCTTTCAAAATCTCCGAACCTTTCCACGGATGTCCTTCTTCTGTTGGAAACATTTCGTAATCAAAATCGTGCAGCAAACCAACGAGACCGAATGTTTCTTCATCTTCGCCAAACTTTTTTGCATACGCTCGCATTGATGTTTCAACGCTCAATGCGTGTTTTCGTAAACTATCTGTTTTCGTGTATTCGTATAAAAGTTCGAGTGCGTCGGTGCGTGTCATAATTATTTATTTTCTTTTTTTCAAAGAATCACTTTGTTCCGTTGATTGAAATTCATACTTATATTTATGTCCAATAAATAAACCAGTAGTACCACCAATTATTCCTGCTATCCCCCAACTGAGAAAAATTTCTGAATACGAGGAAGAAGGATCTAATGCAAATTTTCCATAAGAAGCTTTAGTTGTAAGAACCGTAATTCCTGCACCTCCAACCAAACCAAATCCAAAACCCTCCAAACCACCAATAGAATGGTTCTTCATCACGATTTTATCAATCAGTTCCAAACTCGTTTTAGATTTTTTTTCTGTATCTTCATCTGTCCACGAAAGAGAGTCGTTAACTATTTTAACATCAGTTGCAGATATTTCATTTCCATCTTTCATCTCAATTTTTACATCTTCTCCTACTAACTCTTTATTCATTTCTTGATAGTTATAATCAGTGTTTAGTAAACTCATTCGGCTAACCAACGACTTGGATGAACAGCCGAACAAGAAGATTGAGAGAGTGAAAAATATTATTATTACATAAAATTGATGTTTCATAATTATTCTGCTTTTATAATTGGGTGAAGGTAAGAAGTTTTTTCTCGAGCATCAAATATCATTTTCAAAAAGGAAAATTTCTTTTCCCTATATTTTCCGCACAAAATTATGATAATTACTTTTCTCGCAGTTATTTTTATTGCTCTGCTTCTCTTCGCAGCATATTTCGGTTTGCGATATGTAATGAATCAAGGAAATATTCCACTTGATGAAGTGAATAAAGAAAAATGTTCGCTTTGCAGAAAACAATTTCCGAAAAACGAATTACTCGTCCGCGAAGTGTACGATGTCAAGGTATATTTCTTTTGTAAAGAGTGTATTGAGAGTCTGAATAACGAGTTGCACAACTAATGACAAATGACAAATTACCAATGACACTTTCTACAACGAAATAAATCTTCCCCGATACGAAATCTGCTCTTCGTTTTGTTCAACCCTCCCCTCTTCCTGCTTGTGTAAAAGTACAGACGAACCAACAATCAAACTTCTCTTTCCAAATTTTTTATTAATCGTATCAATCGCCGCTCCGAGATTGAGGCGTTTCAATTCTTTCTTGGAAGAAAAAATATTTTCAGTTACAGAACGCGAATCTACAAATTCCGCAATTGCAATTCCCGACGCGCGATACAAAGTTTTCGGTTCGTAAATTGATTGTAACATCGGCTCGAGTTGCGAAGCGAAAACGATTGTATCATCAGTATAATTT
>JAGXRH010000035.1 GCA_018335975.1 Ignavibacteriales bacterium | reverse complement strand
GCTCCCGTCGCGGTCTTCATTCCGCTGCCGGCGAAAATAACATTCCCAAATGCGCTGGAAGAAATCGTTTGTGTGGTTCCGGAAAAAGTTATTGTGCCATCTGTGTTGATAAACGTACCTTGATTTATCCAATTCCCTGCAACGGAGAGAGAGTTACTTCCTGCATCTACAATTACCCCAGATGAAATCGAATCATTCCCATTGATAGTTAAATTTCCGGTTATGGTTTTTGTCCCCGTACCTTTCAGTGCAATCGAATTGAATGTTCCTGAAGAAATAGTTTGATTACTTCCGGAAAAACTTACTTGTCCCGTAGAGGTAAATGTTCCGGTATTCGCCCAATTTCCCTGAACGGAATGAGTATATGAACCACCGTTGACAGTAACTCCGGAATTTATCTGAACTATTCCTGAAATATTCAAAGAACCATTGAGAGTTTTCGTACCGCTATTACTGAATAATACGTTATTGAATGAACTGCCGGAGATTGATTGGTTCGTCCCAGAAAATTTTACCGTACTCGTACTTGGAGTGAACGTTCCGTTATTTACCCAATTCGACGTAACGGTAACGCTGTCGCTTCCTGAAGAAATAAGCGTTCCAAAATTATTTAAACTATAAATTGCAACTGAATATCCAGCGGGAATTGTGCAAACTTTTCCTGAAGGAATGTAAATACTATCACCGGATGTTGGGATTCCAGCCGGACTCCACGATGTACTGTCATTCCAATTTCCGGAGGTAACATCAAAAACTCGCACATCGGTAGCAGAAATACCCCACGTTGAAAGACTCGTAATACCCGACTGAGTAAGTGTGTTCGCACTCGTATCAACAACGCTGGAAGTCTGTCTTGTCCAGGAAATTAAACCTTCTGTTCTTTTCCAAAGCTTTAAAGCAGATTCTGTTTGACCATTTAATTCTGAATCTCTATATCGCGCAAGAAGTGTAATATTCAAACCACTATTCGTCGTTGGGAAAATATAGTAGAATCTTGATACTGCTTGCGAAAGTCCCGAAGCAGTGCTTCCGGTCGTTCTGATAATCGTCGTTGAACCGGGTGAAGAACCGGTGTAATTTAATGTCGCTCCAATATTTCCGAAAGTATAGTTTGTACTCGGTGTAGATAAATTTTGAGTATAACGAATACGCCCCGAAAGATAACCGGTTTCAGTAAATGACCCTGTCGCTGAAAAAATAATGGTATCATTTCCCGACATTGAAATTGTTGTTCCACTCGAAATCGAAAAGTCATGTACGTTGGTATTGCCGCTCCACGTTACAACTCCGGATTTATTGAATATAAGATTTGATGTGTTCGGAGTGAATGTTCCGCTATTGGACCAATTTCCGCTTATTGTAATGGTTCCATTTCCGGTTGCTGAAACTATCGCGGGTGTGAGGATGGAAACGTCTCCCGTTACAGCGTATGTTGAACCAACAAGATATTTCGTTCCGGCTCCGGAAAAAGAGACGTTGTAAAAATTCGCCGTGTAAACTGATTCCGTTACAGCGCCATTAAAATGTACCGTGGAATTACCTGATGTAAAAGTCCCGTTATTTTTCCAATGCCTCCCAACGGTAATTGTGCTTCCGTTTGCAAGTACCGTGCCTGCATTAATGAAAAAATCAGAGGTTGTTGTTACAGAATTATTCGAAACTCCCGTAGAAAAAATTCCTGCATTTAAATTAAATGAACCCGCTACGGTAACATTACCACTTAATTTTACACTATCACTTCCTTTGTTCGTTACAAGATTGTTAAAATTCGAAGTTCCTATCGTTTGAGTGAGCGTACTATCAAATTGTGCCGTTCCTGAAGAGGTAAAAGTTCCGGACTTTGTCCAATTTCTTCTAACTTGAATTGTTTTTCCACCATCATTAAACGTGCCGGTGATATTGACGGAACCGAATTTGAAATTTCCTACACCGGATAAAGTCGTCGTTCCACCAAATATCGTCGTGCCAATTCCTAAATACGTCCCATTCGCAACAAGATTTCCATTGACTGTCGTCGTTAATGAATTCGTATTTTCAACGAAACTTGTTCCCGTGCCAATGGTGAATATTCCGTTAGTGGTAATGTTCCCCATCGCCGTTTTTGCACCACTCCCACTCAATGTTAACGTATTGAAAGTGGTTGCATCAAGTGATTGCGCGGAGGAACTATTAAAAATCACTGAGGATGTTCCCGCGGTAAATGTTCCGCTGTTTCCCCAATTCCCTCCTACGTAAATTGTACTGCTGCTTCCTTCCAAGATTCCAGCAGAATTAATTGAAAGATGAGAGCCAACAACAAGTGAATTACCACTCGTATTGAGAGTTCCAGATGAAATTGTAAGGGTATTGGTTATAGAATCCGTTCCACCTAAAGTAACTGTCCCGCTTGTTTTGTTAATAACCAGATATGCAAATTTAGCGGTGTTTAAAGTTTGCGCAGAAGTACCTTCACACCGAACAGTATCACTTGAAATAAATGTTCCGGCATTTGTCCAACTTCCACGTAACGTAATTGTTTTACCGTTTGTATTCAATGAATTTCCAAACGTAATATTTACACTGCCGAATCGAAATGTACCGCTTCCTTTCAATGAATCATTACCGCCGAAAACTGCACTTCCCGTTCCATCAAATACAGAACTGTTATCCAGATTTCCAAGTAAAGTATCAGGAAATCCGCCATCGTTATAACCACCGTTTCCGGTTATTGTCCACAATCCAGAAACTTTTATACCTGATGATGAAAGTGTTTTCAATCCATCACCCGACATCGTAAGTTTATTGAATTGAGTGCCGGTTATTGTTTGGGCGCTTGAACCACCAAAAATCACCGTTGAAGTTCCAGCAGTAAACGTTCCTGTTCTTGACCAATTCCTTGCAACGTTTATTGTAACAGAATTCGCTTGAAATGTTCCTGAAGTCAATGAAAAATCATTGTTAACAGTGAGGTTTCCGTTTGCATTCACTATTCCGCTTGATTTATTAACGGTTAGATTATAAAATGATGAAGCCCCGATTGATTGTGATAGTGTGCTATCGAACTGAACAGTCCCGGATGCTGTTAACGCACCCGAGTTGGTCCAATCGCCACGAACTTGAATGGTTTTTCCACCATCGTTAAGCGTACCCGTAATCGTAACATTCCCGAATTTGAAAGTTCCAGAACCGGATAATGTTGTTGAACCGGAAAAAATTGTCGTTCCAATTCCAACATACGTTCCGTTTACAACTAAATTACCGTTCAAATATGTGGTTATACTTGTCAGGCTATCGAAATACGTTATCCCTGAACCGACCGTCAGGGTTCCATTAATTGTGTCATTCGCAGAGACACTTTTATTTCCGCTGCCGCTCAACGTCAAGTTTCCGTAACTTCGTGCGGAAATCGTCTGTGCCGTAGCGCCATGATATTCACACGTCGAACTAGAAGAAAAATAAACGGGACCATAGTTAGACGGAAAATTATTTGGACCTTCCATACGAAACGTTGAAGAACCGTAAACAGCAAACGAATCGCTTGCTGATGTTCTATTTGCAGTATATGTTGAAATATCAAATGTACCGCTGGAAACAAGAAGTTTCGCTCCTGTTCCGCTGATAGAAATATTGTTGGAGAGGATGGCAGAACCTGATGTTTTATTCACACGAAAAGTACGGAACTGTGTAACAGATGAGCCGCCAACGGTCTGTGTTCCTGTTCCGTTTAATTCCACTATGTTGCCGGAACCTGTTGAGTAGGAGCCATTATTCGTCCAGTTACCGCCAACTTTGTGCGTACGGGATGAACCGCCGGAAAAAGTAACCCCTGAGTTTATTGTAAAATTTCCATTCACGGTTATTCCTTCAGAGGCGGTTTTTGTTACACTTCCACCGCTCGATGTCAAGGTCAAGTTCCCATAATTTCTGTTGGGAACACTTGATTGTGTCCCGCCATTATATTCGACTGTACTCGTTGATGCTAAAGTATAGGTATTGTAACTTAATGGAAAGGAATTCGTCCCTCCTATTTTTAATGTTGCGCCACTCGCCAGAACAAATGTACCCCCCGAGGCGGTTCTGTCCATTCTAAAAGAGCCAAGATCAACTGTCCCGGAAGAATCTGTCCAATTAGAATTCACAGAATAATCACCAGAAACGAGTGAAACTATTCCCGATGATTTATTCACAACAAAATTATCGAAGGTACCCGAGCCCGCTATTTCTTGGTTACTTGAACCGAAAAATCTTACAGTGCTATTTCCATAAGAGAATATTCCGTTATTGGTCCAGTCCCCGGCTACATTCACCTGAGCTCCGTTCGACAAGTTAAGTGAACCGTTTATTGTTATGCTCCTCGATACCGTGAGTACTTTCCCAAAGTTTATCGAAAGTTCACTGCCGATATAATCCGGGTCAATAACAAGCGCGGCACACGTGGCATTCGCGTTTGATATCGTTACGGTAATAAAGTCCCCTAATCCTGTTTGGTCAACAATGACACTATCCGTGGAAGAGGGCTCGCCCGTTGGGCTCCATATTGAAGAATTACTCCACTCTCCTGATGCAATTGCTCGCTTCACCTGAGCTGATGTATAACCAACTCCAATTAACAAACAAAATGTTGTGAGGTAGAATAATTTTGAGAGTGCTTTAACAATATTCATAAATAATTTTTCCCTGCCCTTTTATAACAAGAATAAAATAAAATCTTTGTAATCCAATGAACTATTTAATGACAATGAATTTTTTAGTCTGAACAAATTCACGGTCAAATTCATCTACGTTGTTATTGGATTGAATTGCAGCAAGACGGTAATAATACACTCCCGACGATAATCGTGAGGCATCTACACTTATTTCATCGTAACCCTCTTCAACTAACTTATTATTCAATACCGTTGCTACTTCCTGACCGAGAACATTAAATATCTTGAGCGTAACGAACGCACTTGTAGGGAGGTAGTACTCTATTGTGGTTGTCGGATTGAACGGATTCGGATAATTCTGATAGAGTTCGAATTTTGACGGAGTGTTGCTCTGCAATGTGTTCACAACATCAGAGGTCGTTGACTTTCCAGTCGAACGAAGAAACGGAGAAAGATAAAGCGGCTTGCCGATACCTGACCGCAATTTCAGCGGAGAGTACCACTGAATAGCATTGTCATTCAGCACAAAATCATTCGAATCAACCGTATCGAGAAAAGCTTTGTTTATGCGCGTCAATGAAACATGCAGTGTTTCATAAAATGCGTTACTTGTCGGATAACGATTTGAATAATAACGAGTCCAGAATGTTAATGCTGTATCCACGATGAGAGCCAGTTGTTCAATTGTCTTTCCGTTCAATACATTCAGAGAATCATTTCCCATATCGAAGATGAGCGATTTGAAACCGGTATAACCGGAAGGAAGAACGCCGGAAGCATAGAGAGCCATATTCATTCGAAGGGCAGCAAGTTCTCCAGCAAGTTTGTTATTCGTACCATCTTTGGGATTTTTCGCTTTTACAACGCCTTTAAACTTAGAAGGTTTCTTAGAATTGGAACGTACCAAATTCCATTCGGCAGATTTATTATTGCCGTCAAATCCCCGTGCAGACCCATCATGATTGACAAAGGAACGAAATGCTTTTGCATCTTTCGTAAACATAAAAACAGCAGTATCGGCACGGGCTTTTAAGTTTGAATTTAATGCCTCACTCGGAACACCCAAATATAAACCGTTAGGAATCTTCTTCTCATTCAGTCCAACTAATGAAGGCACGATATTCGCTCTCACCGATAATTTACCGTATATCTTTGAAAACACCGTATCAAGTATATTGCCAATTGTTGGCTTAATGATAGGTTTCTTCGCAGTTGGCGGTTTTGTTGGCGCCTTCTTTAATATTTTTGCAACTTTTGAACCACCCTTTCCCCAACCTGCAGGGTCGGTTGTTTGGCTGAATGTAATAAAGTACGCCGAGTCTGCATTCGAATTTATGAATTGAACGGTCGCAGTGTTTCCACCTCCTGTAAATGTTATTTGTACGGACTTCGAAGAATTCTCGCTACTATCAACAACATTTCCATTTTGTTTGAAAATTAATCCAAGGGGTCTCCAACCTAATGTATCTGCCTCGATAGCATAATACGTCTGATTAGGTTCAAGTCCACTTACCACTAATCGGGAACTATCAACTTGCGCCACAATATCTCCTGAGAGTGACCCTCTCCGAACAGTGAGGTGCCATCGTTTCTCTTGTCTATCTCCTGACGTTGCGAAATTTACATCTACATCGAGATATTTTTCGATAACAATTGAGTTGAGATTAACGCGATTAACGAAATTGACAAACTTAGTTTGTCCATCGGTAATGGTCATCAAAACTTGGTTAGTAGTATTTTCCACTGTTGAGTCGCTTGAAATGTAGCCCAGATGCACCCAGCCGATACTATCTTTTTCTTCGATGATATAATTCCCATCGCCAAGTAAACTATCCACGAGTATGCTATCGGAGGTAACCTGTCTTTGAATATTTTGCGCAGAGACGGAACCTTTATAGATAACTAAATGCCATTTCTTTCCACTTCTATCATCTGAAGTGGAAAAGTTTCCATCATTGTCTAAATATTTTCGAACAGTAATTTTGCCGGGATGAAAATTCATAAACTCAACGAGATTCGAGGTTCCTCCCGAAATGGAAATTGATTTTGAACTGACAGAGGATGAATCAATCGTTCCACTATTTACACGATTCGAGAGATGATACCACCCCGCGCTATCGGAAACTAACGCAACGTACGTTCCTGCCGAGAGGGTATCAATGATTAGAATTGAATCGCCGTTAACTTGCCCCACTATTTCGCCATTTGTATCTGTGCGTCGTAATTGAATGAACCATTTTTTCCCATACCAATCATTGGAAGTACTGGATTTTCCATCAGCATCCCGATAAACTCTCGCCGTTAAAGAATTGGGCTGTAATGGATGATTAACGTCGGCAGCGGTTATGTAACCTAATGAATTTACTCCTGCGACAGTTACTGAATTATCTCCTGCATTTGCAGTTCCACCAAGTCCGGTCCATGTCGTTCCGCTATTTGAAGAGCGCCACAATGATAAAGTATTTTCTGAGTGGTCAGTGAGTTCCAGTTCATCATATCGAAAAGTAATACTAACGTTCAATCCTGAATTTGTGGTCGGCGCAACATTAAAATAACGTTCGATGGAGGAGTTTGATGAAAATGAACCTCCACCATTCAAAGAAGTTCCCGTATATCTCGTAATGGTTGTCGTACCAGGTAGTACACTTGCAGTACTGATTTCGATGCCAATGTTTCCAAGAGTATATGTCGTCCCAATGGTGTTAAGATTTCGCATTGTCGTTGTTTTACCAACTACAGTGTTTCCGGCAGATTCACTCAAACTTCCGTTCGCACCAAGGATAACTCCATTTTCATCACCGGTAAGTATATCCCCGGACGATATTGTTAAGGTACCATTTACCGTAAGATTGCTGCCGAGGGAAATATTATTCGAATTATTTACTAATACATTATTGAATGTGGCTCCCGATAATGTTTGCCCTGATGAACCATTCAGAACAAAAGTACTTGTTGAAGGGTCAATCGTTCCACCGCTGCGTGTAAAATTTCCTTTCAATGTATCGCTTGTGGTTCCTGCTGCAAAGGTTCCCGAGTTAATATTAAAGTTTCCATTGATTCTTAAATTCCCGGTCGCTGTTACTGTTCCGGAACTCGAAATGGTCAAATTATTAAATACGCTTTTTGATGTTTGCTGTGATGAACCATTGAATGTTACGGTGCTACTTCCCGAACCCGAGAAAGTACCATTATTCGTCCAATTCCCTTTTACAAGTATAGATATTGATCCTGCATCAAGTGACTTGGTGCTATTAATGATAACATCATTAAATTGAAATGTACCCGCATCTGCGGTTGAAAGAGTATTTGTCCCATTGAAGGTAACACTTGAGCTCAACCCATCGAACGTGGAAGAAGACTCAACGGCAAGGTTACCATTAAGAGTAATATTTCCACCAGCCGTTTTGGTGTTGCCACCGGTTATAGTTAGGTTGTGATATGTCGTCCCGAGAATTGTAATTGAGGCTGAGG
>JAGXRH010000034.1 GCA_018335975.1 Ignavibacteriales bacterium | reverse complement strand
CCAAAAATTCAAGCTAATTGGAAAGCAACAGTTGTTAAAATTTGCGATAGAATAGCGAATGTTAGTCAGTCAAAAGATTACAATAAAGGTCTATATGAAATGTACAAAAAAGAACACAAAATATTTTGTTCTCGGTTAATGTCAAAAGAACACCCACACGAAGAAACAAATAAGGCTTGGAATCGCTTAGGGGTTCTTTTAAATGGCATATAACGGTTCGCGGCTTGGCGTAGTGGGGGCTTTTCAGCACAAATGTTCATACGAAGCCGAAAGTTCAAATTTAGCACAAATGTTCATACGAAGAACGTCCGCCCCCATTACGCCAAACCGCTGTTAGGTGCTGCCCTTCTTGTCTGTCTGTCTGTCGTGCGTTGGCTTGGTAGCTCTTTTGCATTTTTTTGTTTGGCTTTGAGCGGTTGGAAAAAATGCAAATGTGCTACCAAATGCGTTGGCTATTTTGTCTGCTTTGGTTTCGTAAAGTCAAGATGTGAAACCCAAGTCAGTTGTAAATAGTATTGATGAAACCAATTATTTCCGCCTGTGTTCCAAGTGATGTAAAGTAGTCCTGTTTCTAATTTATTGTTGTCGTTGAGTTTTGTCCCGATTGCTGCATAAGCCCAATTTTCGCCATAAACCGCACTTGCATTTTTGAACGTGTTGAAAAACGCTTCTTCGTAAGCCGTGAAATACAAATTGTCTTTTTTGCTTTTTATTGGAAAGTCAAGTCCGATTAAGTAACGTAGTCTGTGAGTGTAAGAGGTTTTGTCTGTTGTGTTGTCGTGAATAAAACGATTGTCAAAACGCAAGCGATGTTTCAGATTAACGGTCTTTACGGAATGTTTGTATGTTGTCTGAATATGCACACGGTTTTCATTTGAATAATTGTCTTTGGTTACATTTTCTCTTTGATAAACGTAAGCTCCTGTAAAAGACAAATGTTTGTTTACGTTAAACGTCAAAGCCTGTTCAGAATAAAACAGCAAAAAGTTTGCATCTTTTGAAATGTCTGGATTTTTGAAATTAACTAACGGAAACGCACCAAAATAATACAAACTGTAATCTAAATTTTTCGTGATAGTTCCCGAATGGTCAATAGTCGGGAAAAGTCCGCCAATAAAAGTTGATTGTGCAAAAGTGTTTTCAATGCAAAAAAGCAGAAAGATATGTATGGCTAAAATCCGTTTCATTTTTGGAATTAAACGAACAGCCAAATGATATACATAATGCAAAATTTGGGGTCAAAACCAAAAAAGAGTTGCAATACAATTACCGAAGTAATGATGACAATTGGCTTTTTGTATTTGATGATTTTTTCTTTCATTTTAATTATTGTCGGAATAGTATTTTTGTTTCAACCACAAACTTGCTCTTACCAACAAAATTAAAACGGGAACTTCAACCAAAGGTCCAATTACACCTACAAATGCCTGTGGTGAATGAATGCCGAAAACTGCTATTGCTACGGCTATTGCCAATTCAAAATTGTTTCCTGTGGCTGTAAATGCGATTGCTGCGTTTTTGTCGTAAGGAACTTTAAGAGATTTATTGATAAAGAAGCTCACGAAAAACATCAGTACAAAATAGATTACTAACGGTATGGCTACTTTTACTACATCCATTGGCAACTCCAATATTTTATCGCCTTTCAGACTGAACATTAATACGATTGTAAACAGTAAAGCATATAATGTAATGGGCGATATTCGGGGTACAAATTTCCTGTTATACCATTCTGTACCTTTTGATTTGATAAGGAAGTAACGACTTAAAAAACCTGCCAAGAATGGAATACCTAAGTATATCAATACGCTTTCGGTTACGTCTTTCATTGATACGCTTACATTGAAATTGGCTAATCCTAATTTACTTGGTAATACGTTGATGAATAACCAAACTAAGAAGCTATAAGAAAGTATTTGGAAGATACTGTTTAACGCAACTAACATAGCTGTATATTCTCTGTTGGCTTTTGCTAAATCACTCCATACGATTACCATTGCGATACATCTTGCCAATCCTATCAAAATCAATCCTGCCATATAATCGGGTTCGTTCCTTAAAAACAGAACGGCTAACCCGAACATCAGTACCGTACCGATTACCCAATTGAGTAATAAGGATATTCCGATTACTTTTTTATCCTTAAACGCTTTGGGTAATAATGTATAATCTACTTTTGCCAATGGCGGATACATCATCAGTATCAAGCCTATTGCCAACGGAATATTGGTCGTACCTACGGACAAACTATCTGTTAGATTAGAAATATTGGGAAAGAAATAGCCCAAGCCCACACCTAATGCCATTGCAAGGAATATCCATAGGGTTAGGTAACGGTCAAGAAATTTTAGTTTTGGTTGCATTGTTCTAATTGTTTGTGATTTCTGCGTATTGTTCTGCCGTGAGCAAATTTTTGAGTTCGTTGTTATCTTGAATTTCTATTTTAATCAACCAACCGTCTCCGTAAGAATTGTCGTTTATGAATGTTGGTGTTTTCAAAAGTTGTTGGTTAGTTTCTATCACTTTGCCCGAAACAGGCATAAATAAATCACTTACCGTTTTAACCGCTTCAACAGAGCCAAAAACTTCATCTTGCTGAAAATTATATCCAATGTTTGGTAAATCTGCATACACGATTTCGCCTAATTCATTTTGTGCAAATTCGGTAATGCCGATTGTCCCGATGTTGTTTTCAATACGAACCCAAGTGTGTTCTTTTGAATAGTATAAATCGTTTGGAAATTCCATTGTTTCTATTTTTTTTAGTTTAGTAACCTCGTCTTAAATTTTCTGCATACTCATTGGGCAAAATGCTTTCTTCAACTGCTTTTGCGGCTTTTTCAATGTCGTAATCAAAACGAATAAATTCTACTTGAATACTGTCTTTGTCAAGAACAGAACTGTTTTCGTTGATTGTAAGCATTACATAACCGCCTCTTACATCGTTGTCTTTTGGTTTGCCTACTGAACCAATGTTTACAGCGTGGCGAAAATGATTTTGTCCGTCAGTTCCCGAATTTAAAATGCGGTGATAAGGTTTGTGTGTATGCCCGAAACACATAATATCGGCATCGGCTTGTTCCATAATGCGAAGCATACTTTTTTCTTCTCTGTCCTCAAAAAGATATTCGTTTATTTTTCGTGGGCTTCCGTGAACCAAAAGCAAATTCAGTTTATCGTTGTTCAACTGAAATTCTACTTTGATGTGTGCAGGAAGTGTCCGCAAATAGGCTCTTTCTTCGTCTTTCATTATGGAATTGGTAAATGAAATGGAAACGCTTCCGTTGTCTTTTTCGTGGTCGGTTTTGTAGGCACAACCGCAATCGTTGCTCATTCGTCCAATGCCAAAATCATAATTGCCCGCAATGGTTGGAATTTTACGTTTACGAATTTCATTGACGACTTCGTTTGCCCAAATGTTGTAACCCACCAAATCGCCCAAACAATAAATGCTGTCGGGATTTCTTGTTTCTACGTCTTTAAAAAACGCTTCCAATGCTGGAAGATTAGCGTGAATGTCGCTGAATAATGCAATTTTCATCTCTCTTATTTTTTTGATTAACAACAACCTGAATTTGGCGAACAACAAGAAGTTTGAGCCGTTTGCAATTCCGATAATTTTACTTTGGGTTTTTCTTGCGGTATGCCGCATTGGTCTTGTGCTAAACAAGCTGTTGTTTTGTTTTGCAGAATAAAATTTGTCCCGTCAAACGCTAAGGCATATTTTCCAATCGTTTCGCTTTGATATTCTACTTCAATTTCGGCATCTTCAATGCCTAATTGTTTTTCGGAAAGTTCAATGATGTTCAGCAATTTCGTTGGTTTCAAACGGTGGTCGTAGTCGTCAGCGTTCCACAACTGAAAATTGACTGTCTTTTCGTTGCGGATTGTTCCGCCACAATCAATAAAGTTTTTTGTTACCATTCCAACTTCGGTAACGTGAAAATGTTCGGGAACAAAAGTTCCGTTTTCCAATTTGAACGCAACATTTTCTAATGTCGGCAAAAGTGCTTTTACTTGAGAAAGTTTCATATTTTATTTGCTTTTAGTTTAACAACAATCGTTTTTCTTGTTTGTGAGTTTGGTTGAAATGTTGGTGAAATAGTTTTGCAGTTTTTCAATAGTTTTTTCGTCAATGCAGTAGCAAATGGCATTGCCCTCAATATTTCCTTTTATCAATCCTGCGTTTTTGAGTTCTTTCAAATGTTGCGAAACTGTCGGCTGTGCAAGTGGCAATTCGTTTACGATGTCGCCACAAATACAAGTGTCCACTTTCATTAAATACTCAACAATTGCCACTCTTGCAGGGTGTCCCAACGCTTTGGTAAGTGTCGCAATAGCGTTTTGCTTGTCTGTAAAATGTTCTGTTTTAGTCGCTCCCATTGTCTAAGTATTATTTTCAGATTGCAATATTACGATAAAGATTTAGAACTATCAAAGCAAATTCAAAAAAAGTTTTCAATTCGTTGTCTTGTCGGGTGTGCTTGTGTGTGTTGGCTTTTTACTTCGCTAACTGTAATATTCTGTATGCTCCTCTTGCAACAATTACAAAAACGATTGCTCCAATAATCAGGTCGGGATAACCTGAATTAAGCCAATTAACCAAAAGTCCTGCTGTGATTACTCCTGAATTAATAATTACGTCATTGGAAGTGAAAATCATACTTGCTTGCATATGAGCCTCTTTGCTTTTACCTTTTTGTAATAAGTAAAGACAAATTACATTAGCGATAAGAGCCAAAACAGAAACGATAATCATTGTTTGAAAATCAGGCATTTTCTCAACTCCTATAAATCGTCTGACTACTTCTACAAAACCAATTACAGCAAGAAGTATTTGAAAATATCCCGCAAATTTTGCGATGTTATTTTTTCTCGTTATTGTTCCACCTACCGCAAATAATGCCAATCCGTAAACAATACTGTCTGCGAGCATATCCAAACTGTCTGCCACTAATCCCATTGAGTTGGAAAAAATTCCAAACAGCATTTCCAAGCCGAAAAACAGAAAATTGATAATAAGAACTGTCCATAACAATTTCCGTTGTTTATTGCTTGTGTCGGTTTCAATTTCTATTTTGCTTTCTTCCGTTGAAACCAAAGAAGTATCAAAATTCAGCGTATTTAATGCTAAGTGTATCGGCTCTGGTTTTCCGTTATGATGAATTGCTAATTTTCGGTTTGGAATGTCAAAGTCCAACGATTTTATTTCATCAAATTTTTGCAGTTTCATCCGTATTAATTGCTCCTCGCTTGGGCAATCCATTTTTGTAATGTTAAATATTGTCTTTTGCATAATTAATGTCGTGGTGCGTAGTAAATAATACAAACGCCTAACAAAGCAATCAACGCTCCAATGATGTCGTATTTGTCAGGTGAGAAGTTGTCAAATTTCATTGACCACAAAATGGACATTACTATAAAAACTCCGCCATAGGTTGCGTAAACTCTTGCAAAATTTGAAGTCTGCCAAGTCGCAACAACTCCGTAAAATGCAAGTGCAAGTCCGCCTAAAAGTCCAAACCACCAAGGTTTATCTTCTCTCAACCAAAGCCAAATAAGATAACCGCCACCTATTTCACAAAGTCCTGCAAGTATAAAAATCGGAATTGATTTTACTATTTCCATTAAAATCCAAGTTCTGTTGTTATAAAGTCTTTTGCTCCGTCAACGCCTGTCAATTCAAGCCACGCTTCACTTTTGTCGCCACTAACAGAAAGTCCGAAAGTAAAAAAGTCGCAACACGCTCTTTCTGTTTTTATGAACTCTGTCAGTTCGTCCAAAATTTCGTCTGTTCCTGCAAATTTAAAAGCGTAACCGTCTTGTAATTCTTTCTTGTCAAGGATTTGTTGTTTCAAACTTGCGATAACAGTTTCCTTTCGTTTTTGAAGTTCGGGTGTCGTCAGTTTACAACTTAGTTCTCCCGATTTGTTTTTGGCTTTGCAGTTATCGCTACAACCCGAAGTTGGCTTTTCCTTGTCTGCTGTCATTACTGATTTATTTGTTGTCCCTTTTTCAGAGTTGTTACACGCTGTCAAAGTCAGAATTGTCAAAGTTAAAAATGTCGCTATTTGTTTCATTTTATCCTAATAATAAAGTATTTAATATCGCAATATTACGATAATTAGTTTAGACTGTCCAGATGAATTGTCAAAAAATTTTTAATCCACTGTCTTGTCGGGTGGTGGGTGGGCTTGGGTGCGGTCGGGCAAAATTAAATGTGGTGTTTTTGTGTCGGCAGGTGCGGTGGCAAAACACCTCTTTTAATTTTGCGAAGCGTTGGCATTTTTCTGTTTTCTGTCGTCCGTTGATGTCTGCACTGTCGGTCAGTCAGGGTTGCACCTAACGGTTTGCGGCTTGGCGTAGTGGCGGATTTTTAGCACAAAAATTCAATCGAAGAACTGCACTTGAAACTACCACAA
>JAGXRH010000033.1 GCA_018335975.1 Ignavibacteriales bacterium | reverse complement strand
ACAATCGCCGTTTTGCTCAGTGCGATGGACTTCCCGATGTGCATCGCAGCGCCAACGGATTTGATTTCCCTAATATTTTTTGTTTCCAAACAGAACGGGGTGTGCGCAATGACTACACGATTATGCTGGGGGGAAATTATGTCCAACTCCTTGATGACGATACCGCGATGCCATCACCGCGACAAACCGTTACCGTGCGGCGATGGCTTGATGACTCCTTGCATCTGTTCTATCGTGAGCATGAACTGCAATATACAATCCTGTTGCAGAAACCAAAACGCAATACCAACGTGCCACCAAAACCAAAGGATAATCATCCGTGGCGACGACGAATGGTTGGCAATAGACAAGACCAAAAGGGGAATATCAAGCGCGCTGCAGGAACTCACTTCGGGCTACGCCCTCCGTTCGTTCCTGCAGCCAATCCGTAAACTTGCTTGTTGATGATTAAAAATGTATGTTTCACCCTGACATTTTTATCGAGTCGAAACCCTGACATTTTTAAAGAGTTATAACAGGTTTTAAATCGCTCTCCCACTTCTCTGTTGTTGTATTGTTTTGTATTTTTACGGAGAAAAAAATGATGTAAGTCAAAAGATTATAAACGTAGTTGGTGAAGAAGATTTAGCTTGATAACAATGTAGGTTGCACAAGAACAAATCAGTAACAAGAAAAGCAGAATAGAAAATGATTGTCGATAAAGTTTTAGTTGAAATAGAAGATTGTATTCTCACGAATCAATACAGGCGTATTGAAAGTGAAATTATTGAACTTAAAAATTATGGACACAAAGGAACGGTAAACTGGGATAGTGTGATGGAATCGGTATGTGCATTTCTCAATACCGATGGCGGAATTATCATCTTGGGAATTAAGGAAGATGATAAAAGCGAAAACAAACATTATGAAGTCAAAGGATTTAATTTCAATAATGAATCCTCATTGAAAGAAGCATTGAAAACCTTTAGAGATGATGCAGACCATCCAAAAGATATTATGCGTTTGATTCAGATTGAACAAAGGGAGTTCATGAATCAAATAATTATGATAATGTTTGTTGACCCTTTGGCTTATGATGAGAGGTATGTTTTTTATAAAGGTGTAGCATACCAAAGAATAATGCAAAGTGATGAACATATTACACAATATGAAATAGAAAAACAAAAAGAAGAAAAACAGGATTACATTAATGCAAGAGAACTTCAACCGGTTCCTCATGCTACACTTGATGATTTGAATATTGACAAAGCGAATTTTTATATCAATAAATCGAATGAAGAATCGCAAACAATCAATAATTTAAAATCGGTTGAAGAAGCAATACCCTTTTATACTTTCAACGGATTTTATAGGGATAATAAACCGACTTTGTTAGGTATGCTCGTTTGTGGCGAAAACCTTTCCCACTTTTTAGGTTTCAGAAGTCAGGTTGATGCGTATGTAGATATTCCGGGAAATTTACCTCAAAATAAAAAAGTGATTAATGACAATGTTATTCCACTTCTTTTAGAAAGCGAAAGATTTATTTTGCGAAACATTCAAACCGGATTGTCGCTTGAAAACGGAGGAACAAAAACGTATGAGTACCCTTTAGAACTTATTCGGGAAAGCTCAAACAACGCATTAGCTCACCGTGACTATACTATTGACAAATATGTCGGGATAAACATTGTTCCGTTCAAACATATTGAAATACGAAACCCGGGAAGGTTTAAAAAACAATTGTTGATTCCACCTGACAGCAAACAAGAAATTCAACTTAGGAGAATCATTACGAATAATGCAAAACCTAACAACCCAAAACTTGCAAAGGTTTTAAATGTGTTTCAAAAATGGGAAGGCAAAGGAAGAGGCATGAAGAATTTAGTGAGTTCTTGTCTTGACGGTTACATTGACTTGCCTTATTTCATTTTTCATTCTCCCGATGAACTCTCCTTGTTCATTCCAAAAGGTAAACTTGTTGATGAAAGGATGGAAGCATTAATAGATTCCTATTCAAAATACATTACTGAAAAATTAGGCGGTGAAGAACTGACGGAAGAACAGAAGAGAGTTTTTAGTTATTTCTATAAATCAGAAGTTGCTAATAAAAATGAAAAATGGACTTTATTACTAACCAAAAATAATAATCACTTCAATGCCATCAACACACTTGAAGATGCAGGTTTGATATATAAACACCCGCAAAGCAATGAAATTTATTCCATCTATATCACCGACAGAATTTTTCAGAAGAAAAATTTCTATCCTGAACTTACAGAGTTTTTTGGAAACAGATTTGATGAGTTACGGCAGGAACAAAAAGAAGTTTTAAATGCAATTTATTTACACAAAAAGTTTTCATTGAAAAGTAAAACTACCGCCTACCTCATTTCTAATTATTTATTTCACAAGCAACACGAGGGCATCTTTGAGAAAAAGGAATATGATAATTATAGTAGAAGAATTAGAAATCAATTTAATAAGTTGGAAGATGCTAATTATCTTATACCGGTAAAAAATATTACTGCTAAGGGAAATGCAAGAACTGTTGACTATCTCCTCAACGAAAAATTAAAACAAACCCAAACGCTATTCGATGCGAGGTGACAATACCAACTTTCATTGAGTAATGAAAAATAAAAGATAAATTCCCCCGCAATGTTCTTGTAATGTTGCGGGGGAAGTGGTTTTAAACTCCCCAACACAAATACCCACTTGTTTTCATCACACCTTCCTTTTATATTCTGCCCGAAAATCTACAATAAGAAATAAACTCATGAAAACAGGAATAAAACTCCTTGATAATTCTTCAATCGATTATCAACTCGGTAGCATTTTGAAAGAGTTGATAAATGATAAAACCTATTCGCAAATTTCAATTGCGACTGGGTATTGGGATTTACCTGGAATGGTTGAGATATATGAACAACTTTCTTTTTTCCTTAAGCGGGAGAATACTTCGTTTAGACTTCTTCTTGGTGAAGAACCTTCAGTTAAAACATATCAAGTGAAGAATCCATCAAAGCAAGATCCGGATTTTCCAGAAAAATATTTGAAGAAAGATTTAGAAGATTTACAATTGAAACCTGAATTTCAAAAAGTAACTGACCTTCTCTCATATTATTTAAACAAGGAAAACCTTAATGCGACAAAGAAACTTCAAATAAAAGTTTACAAGAAAAATTTCTTACATGCCAAGTGTTATATTTTCGGAAACGAAGAAGAAAATGCTGTTGGTATTATTGGTAGTTCAAACTTTACGAAACAAGGAATGTCCGGAAATCTTGAATTGAATCAAGTAGAAGATAATAATGCGACAGTAAATTATATCCGAAAAAATCTTTCTCAATACCCCTCTCATCGCACATGGTTTGAAGACTTATGGAAAGAAGGTGAAGATTGGTCTAAGTTATTCAAAGTAGAAATTCTTGATGTCAGCAAACATGGAAGTTTATGTTTCAGCGCGTACGAAATGTATATCCACGCTTTGTACCGGATTTATGGGCAGGAATTATCTGATGAAAAAGAAAACAAAGTTAGTGTTGATGAACCTTCCTCTGGAAAACCACAGTTATTAAAATTTCAAATTCAAAACGCTAATTCAATTATCAAGAAATTGGAACGTCAAAATGTTGCAATGCTATCAGATTCTGTTGGATTGGGAAAAACATATACGGCAATTAAAGTTATTGAGTATTTCAAAGAAACATTAAATCAACGAGTGGTTGTTGTCGTTCCGGCAGGGCTAATCCCGCAATGGAGAAAAGCATTTGATGATTTTAGAGTTGTACATATTCCTGAAATTTATAGTTTGCAAGACATTGCGAAAATTGAGGATGTAAAGGAAAATTTACGTTCTATTCCGGTTGGGTTATTTGTCTTTGATGAAAGTCATAATCTTCGTTCGGCTGGCGGTGAACGGTTTGATGTGTTTATTAAATGGAGGCAAGAAAATAAAAACGCAAAATCTCTTTTGGTTACTGCTACGCCAATCAATAATCAACTCTCGGATTTGACCAACCAAATAATGCTTGGTT
This sequence comes from Ignavibacteriales bacterium, assembly GCA_018335975.1. Classification (GTDB taxonomy): domain Bacteria; phylum Bacteroidota; class Ignavibacteria; order UBA10030; family F1-140-MAGs086; genus JAGXRH01. The sequence continues at coordinate 4,152 of JAGXRH010000033.1, read as the reverse complement.
CGGGCGGTGATATATTTAAACTTGGTAGATTTTATGACCGCACAAGAGGTAAATATTTTACACTAAAAGAACGACTTGAATTACTGCAACTCGATATGAAAAAACAAGTTCGGGAAGTTGGTTTTATAAATTATAATCAGATAAAAGAACAACTCACGCCATTACTCAATCGCTTTATTATACGAAGAACGAGACAAGGAATTGAAAAAGAATATCCTGATGGATTAGAAATAAATGGTACACTACAAAAATTTCCAAAATCATATCCCAACAATCTCGAATACGAAGTTTCAAATCAATTTAAATCTCAATTGTTATCAATTGCAAGTAAATATATTCGGTTAACGGAATCCTACAATTTTACCATCAGCAGTTTGGCAGAATTGGAATATCTTGCTCATCCATTAGATTTATTCCATCTGTATCAACAACGTGAAAAACCAATTCAATCAACTCTTGAAATACTCTATACCGGATTATTATCATTAGGGTTTCCTTCATACAGATATAATATTTATCAACATAGATATTATGGCAAAAAACGAGGCGAATTATCTTTAAATGTTGATGACAATCGTGAATTATCAAGGCAGATTGGTATTTATGGTATTTTCAGAACAATCTTTCTTAAACGTTTAGAGTCCTCACTTTATTCTGTTCACTTATCAGTCGGCAGTTATGAAAAAAAATTGGTTGACTTCAAAACCACGCTTGAGAAGTATGGGAAAATTGTATCGGTAAAAAATCTTGCCAAATTAAATAAAGCAATTGATGCGTACAATGAACAAACAGCAAATGAAGATGAATTAGATTTTGACATCGATTCATTTGAAAAAGAAGACAATGAGTTTATTTCGCTTCAAGCAGACCCGAATGTATTTAACCTTGTTCAACTTAAAGCAGATATTGATAAAGACCTTGCTATTGTAGCTATCTTGAAAGAACAATTTGCTGTACTGGTAAAGAAAGACGACAAAATTCAGGAACTGGCAAAGTATCTTAATCAAAACGAGGAAAGTAAAGTTTTAATTTTTACATACTTTGCCGATACGCTGAAATATCTTTCTGAAAACCTTTCAAAGTATTTAGTTAATGGAAAGAACCTTGAGTTTGCTCTTGGTTCAAAAGGTGAAATTGAAAATTTTGCCAAGCGATTTGCACCTATATCCAAAAAATATGAATTAAAACAAGGGGAAAAAGAAATTGACTTTTTAGTTGCAACCGATAAACTTTCAGAAGGGCAAAATCTTCAGGATTGTGGCATCATTATTAATTATGATTTGCATTGGAACCCCGTACGAATGATACAACGGAACGGTCGCATTAATAGGTTTGGAACGAAACACGAAGAAATATTTATTTACAATTTTCGACCGACAGAGCAATTAGAAAGTTATCTTCAGTTAGTTCATAAGTTGGAAGACAAAATTAACCTTATCAGATATACCATTGGTTCCGACCAATCAATATTAGATGAAGAACCGATACCGCAAGATTTTACCGAAGACTTATACAGCCGTGATGAAAAGAAACGGCTTGAAGCATTTCAGAAAATTTTTGAAACATCTGAATTGCTTGCCGCGGAAGATCTTTTTATGGATGATTTACGGGAATTTGACAGGAGTGAACAATTCGGTATCATTTATAAAGATAAAATTAAGTATCTGCCAAAAGGCAAATGGGGGAAAGTGCAAATGCGAAAAGAAGATGATGATTTTATTCATCTTGCACATTTAATGGATGATAAGGGAGAAGCAGGTTATTTTGTCGTATTTGATAAAGAGAAGGTAGGAGAATTACTGACCACAGCAGAAGGATTACTCTCTATAAAAGCAACGAGCGAACAAAACAAACGATTCATTGACATATTTAAAAATAAACCACAAACGGAAGAATACATACTCGATTTTATTCAACGATACCAATTTGCCGAAGATGAACACAGTAACCGTTATAACGAACCACAAAAAAAAGCAATTGATTATTTAGTAACTAAAATGCAAGAATATGGTTACCCTGTAATTGACATTGAAAAAGTGTACAACTGCATTATCTTCTCAAAAAATGCCTACATCAATAAACAAAGTATGAATCTCGTGCGTTTGATTAATCGTTCCATTCGGCAGCAAAAACATATTGGCGATGAAGTAATAAAACAATTTATGAGTCTTGCTCACCAATACACACCCGAAGAAAAAACAGAAAAAGCACCGTTAAGTGAAATAGTACAATTATTTGAGTAATGAATTTACAAGATCTCAATAAAAATTTAGACGAGTTGGCTCAACACCAAAATCGCGAAAAGGTAATAGAGTTTGCTTTTGCATTGGTGCAGTGGATGGGATTAGAGTCAACGCCAAACTACACACCACAACTACTTGCACCAAAAACTCAAAAGTTAAAAGACTTTTTGTGTCCCGCTCCCCAAACTGTACAACCACAATTGTATAGGTTAACAGCGGATAATCAGAATATCCGTATCAGGTTTGCAGTGTTGAAGAAATTGAAAAAAGAGTACATCAGTCAATTAGTGGATAATGACCCGGGATCTGAAAGTTTTCAAAATACACCAGAGACACTGCAAACAATTACGAAAGCACCATACTTTATTCATTTTGCAACTACACCAGAGTATAATAAACTCATTCTCATTTTTAACCACGGCGATCAGAAGCGGGTACTTTCTTTTCGCAATAGATTAACCAACACACAGTACAATAAAATCATTCAACAATGGCTGAACATTGGCACAAAATCAAAACCTGAAATTGCAAACCTGCTTTGGAAATCGCTTGACATAAAAGAAGTCAATACTGAATTTTACAAACAAATAAAAGAACGTTTTGATGCGCTGATAGGAATCGCCAAAGCAACCAACGTACAAGCAAACCAAAATCAATTGAAACAATTTGCCGTGCGACTCATTGGCAGATATATTTTCTGTTGGTTCTTAAAAGAAAAAGAAATTATTCCGCACGAATTCATACGGAGCGCAACAATAAAGGCAACGGAGAATTACTATCAAAACACATTATTGAAATTATTCTTCGATACGCTCAATACACAAATTCAAGACCGTGTTCCGTTAGCGCTTTCAATTTTGTTTGAAAAAATTCCGTATCTCAACGGTGGATTATTTGATGAGAGTGAAGAAGACCGATTATTCAGAACATTACAATTAGATGATTGGCTTATTCCTTTTGTCGAGGTGTTGGAGAATTACGATTTTACTGTTGATGAAAGCAACAGCACATACCAACAGGTAGCCGTTGACCCTGAAATGTTGGGAAGAATTTTTGAAAACCTACTGGCAAGCCAAAATCCCGAAACAGAAAAATCAGCAAATAACGAACGCAAAGCATTTGGCGCATTTTACACTCCACGCGACATTGTGGATTATATGGTCAACGAAAGTTTAAAAACGTATCTTGCTTCAAAACTTAATGTTTCTTCCGATGAATTATCTCCTGCGTTTTTAGCGAATCCCGTGTGGCCTGAAAAATTGAACAAACGAAAACAAGAAGCATACATTGCCCTGCAACAAGTAAAAATTCTTGACCCTGCTTGTGGTTCGGGCGCATTTCCAATGGGCGTTTTACACCGACTTGTTAGTTTACGGGAATTGCTTGGCTTACAACCCAATACGTACCAACTCAAAAAAGATATTCTCTCCGATAATATTTACGGTATAGATATTATGCCGATGGCAGTTGAAATTGCGCGACTCAGAGCGTGGCTTTCCTTAATTGTTGAAGAAGATTACAAAAGCGACAAATCCGGAAGTAATTTTGGTATTGATGCGTTGCCGAATTTGGATTTTAAATTTATGCAAGGAAACTCGCTGCTTGAAACGTACGAAGGCATTAAACTATTTGATGAATCATTACTTGAAACCAAAACGGCAACTCAACGGCAGGAGAATATAGAAAAGACACAAAATAAACTTTCCGAATTGCAACGGCAGTATGTATCGTTGCTGAATGATAATAAATTGAAGGGAACAGAAAAAGGAATTCTGGAAAAAGAATTAAAGGAAAACAAAAATCTGCTCGGTAAAATGTTACGAGTAGGTGAACCGAGCGTTGACTACGGATTTTTTAATAACGGAGAAGCCATCGGTAATTTATCCGATAAACTCTTTAACTTGCACAA
>JAGXRH010000032.1 GCA_018335975.1 Ignavibacteriales bacterium | reverse complement strand
AGACGATGAACGCCGCTTTCCGCTTTTAAATATCCAAACGCATACAAACCGATAACTTCAATCGTTGCGCTTTTTATTCCCGCACCATCGCCTTCAAGTTCATCAACGAGCGAAGCCACGTAGCCATTGCGCTCGCACCAACGCAAATACATACGCAATAACATTTGTGCCCAATCTTGCGCTTCTGTTCCTCCCGCCCCCGCGTGTATTGTGAGAATTGCATTCTTCGAATCATCAACTCCGCTTAACATCGAGCGAAGTTCTAAATCCGCAAGTTGTTTTTCAAATGCGGTGAGAGAAGATTGTAATTCTACACCGAACATTTCGTCGTTTGTTTCAGAAACCATTTCTTCGAGAACGACGATATCATCAAATTTTGTTTTAAGTTTGGAAAATTGGTCGAGCCAAGTTTTTACTTGACTAATTTGCTGCATCACCTTTTGCGCGGACACATTATCATTCCAAAAATTCGCTGCAGTGGTTTTGGATTCGAGTTCGGCTACTTGTTTTTCTTTTCCTTCAACGTCAAAGAAACCTCCGCAGTTGTTCAACACGTTCGGAAAGTTGTTTGAGAAGAAGTTCGGTGTTTTGGATGTCAATCATTGTTAAATTTCAGAATTAAGATTTTTGATTTGTATTATAATACTCGCAAACCCCATTCATCACACACATTTCGCATTTCGGGTTTGTTGGTCGGCAAATTTCTCTTCCAAGAAATGAAATACACATTCCCACATCTCCCCAATTCTTCTGCTGAATTTTTTCCATTATTTGCTTTTCAATTTTTTCGGGATTCGTTCCTATTGCAATTCCAAGTCGCGGAGAAACTCGCAACACGTGTAAATCAACAATCACTCCTTCTGCCGGTTTTCCCATTTCGCGTAAAATAACATTCGCAGATTTTCTTCCAATTCCCGGAAGTTCAGTCAAACTTTCTAATGTCGTTGGAATATTTTTATCGTCTTTAATCGTTTGTGCAATCGTAACTAACCACTTTGCTTTGTTAGCGAAATTAATAACGCCGCCAATGTGTACAAACAAATCTTCCACTTTCGCAGTTGATAATTCTTTCATTGAAGAATACGCTTCAAATAATTTCGGCGCAACTTGATTAATATGCCTATCCGAATCACGCGCGGAAAGAATTGTCATTACAAGTAATTGATACGGATTCTTGTAATCCAGTGGATGCTTCTTTCCTTTGTATTGTTTGAGCAATGGCTTTATTGCTTCGTTCCAATCAACGTTGCTTGAATCTAATTGTAATTGTTTTGATTTCGCCATATCTACGTTTGTTAGTTCTTCTAATCTAATTATTTCTTTTATGTTAGCAAATAAATCGGGGACTTTATATTTCGATGCGTCGAATACAATTTCATAATCAACTCCAATGTAATCATGAATTAATTTATCCCGCATTCCGGCTATCATCCTCCATTCGATTTCCGAATATTTTTCTTTGAAATCAATTGGAAGTTTCTTTACTGCCTCGCCAATTATTTCCATGCTTCTGACTACTGCTCGTTTTAATGTTTCGTTAGCGTAAAACTCACTTATCGAAATTTCATCTGTATTATCAATAATAAATAAACACTCATCAAGAATATGTTTTAGTAATTCAATGGGAGAAACTGACATATTCTACTTCATTCAAAATGTAAGGTGCAAAATATTTATTCAAAGATTCAGGCGTAACTATTTCTACTTTTCTCCCAAATAAATCTTCAAGAAGGAATGATAATTTAATAAAGTTATCGAAGTTTTTTTTCCCTTCTTGAAATTCAACGAGTAAATCAACATCGCTTTTTTCAGTTTGTTCGTTACGAACGAATGAACCGAAAAGTCCAATTCTATACACTCCATAGACTTTTAATACACTTTGATTTGATAAAAGCAAATGTAGTAACGATTTTTTATTGTCAATTTTCATATTCTTTGATTTAAAGTTTCGATTCTTTAATTTCGATTTCCATTCTCAACAATGCTGAAGAAAGTGTTTTTCCTTGCGCGTCATTCTTCAACGATTTTGTTCCACCGCCACCGAGAGAATTATGCAAAAGAAAATTCAAAGCCCAAAGATTCGGAAGTTCAAATCGCTCAACTTTTCCCAGACAAATTCCTTCAAAATGTTTTTTCACAACATCAGCGGTAATATGTTTTTCAATAATGGAATAATATTTTTGTTCACGTGCAATGAGACCAACGTTTGCCGTATCTCCTTTATCGCCGGAACGTGCGTGACAGATTTGTAAGAGTTGTATTTTCATTTTCAAATTATTTTTTTAATTCGTCATGCTGAACTTGTTTCAGCATCTACATAAAAGATCCCAAAACAAGTTCGGGATGGCGAGATATTTAAAACACTAAAACTTTTGGATTCACTGCTGCTTTTCTAATCAACGCGGGCCAATATGCAATTACTTCGCTTGGCTTTGGTCTTCCACCGGCAAAACCGGTTACACTTGGTGGACCGGTTAAAATCAAAGGAGCAATTTCTTTTCCGAAACGCTCAACCGATTTGTAATCTTTTCCACGAACGCCGATACGCATTACGACTTCATTCAATTCTACATTTGGTGAGAGCGAACCATGGCACGAATTATATCCGAGAAATTCCGTTCGCACTTCTTCAAATTCCAATCCGAGATTTTTTAAACGAGCGCGTAAAATTTCATCAGCTTTTTGCGCTTTCTTCAATGCATCCGGCCACGCATACGTGAGTGTTGAAAACGCAACGAATCCATCGAGATACGCCATCGAAACTTTGAAAAATTCTGTCGCTGGTTTTCCTTTTACGCCAAACATTTTCACACGATTCGCTCCGACTTCTTCCAATTGTATCGAAGTAAAATCCGCAACGCAATCGGGCGTAATATATTCTTTCGGATTTCCGATTTCATATAGCAGTTGTTCCGTAACAATTTGCCGCGTAACTTTTCCGCCAAGCGTTTCATGTTTCGTAATAATTATTTCTCCGTTCGGATACGCTTCTGCGATAGGAAAACCAATGTTCGCCATATCGGGAACGCTTTCCCAATCAGCAGAAAAATTTCCCCCGCTCGATTGGGCGCCACATTCAAGAATATGTCCCGCAATTGTTCCGACCGCCATTTTATCCCAATCATCCAGCGACCAACCGAATTCGTAAATCATCGGCGCGAGTGTAATTCCCGTGTCGGTCGTTCTTCCCGTAATAACAATTTGCGCGCCTTGTTTCAATGCTTCAACAATTGGCGCTGCACCGAAATACACATTTGCGCTGGAAATTTTTGGACGCACATTAGAAAGCGATTCACTCGTTTCCATATTTTTCAATTCATTTCCGTTTGCAACGAGCGTATCAATTTGTTCGAGAATATCATCGCCGGCAACTACACCGACTTTCACATTCACTCCCAATTTTTGTGCGACGGAAAGTATTGCATCTTTACACGCAATCGGATTCACACCGCCGCCGTTAGTTACTACTTTAATATTTTTCTCAATACAAATTGGAAGAATTGTTTCGAGCAGTGGAATTAAATCTTTTGCGTAACCGAGTTTCGGGTCTTTCAATTTTTGTTTTTGCAAAATGGACATTGTTACCTCTGCAAGATAATCCATCACGAGATAATCAACTTGTCCCTTTGTTACTTGGTCAATGGGAGCGGTAAGTAAATCTCCCCAAAATCCTTGACCGGATGCGATACGAATTTTTTGTTTCATTGTTATTGTTTTTTTCACCACGAATTTTCACGGATGCTTCACAGATTTTCAGAAATATAATTTCGTGCAAATCCGTGTTTCGTCCGTGCAATCCGTGGTTAATTTATTTAAGCGGCTTTACTTTGCAAATGAATAGAAAGCGGATGTTCACTTTGCAACGCGCTCACTTTCATTATCGAAAAGCCGAGAATGTTTCCGTTGTTATCCACTTTTTCCATAATTGCGTCATTGGCAGTCTCTTTAAAATAACCTTCTTTACGTTCAAACATTACTTCAAGGAAATCTCCTTCTTTGTCATACCAAACTGTTATGTTTTTGTCCATAGTATTTTACCTTTCTTAATTGTGTCTGTAAAATAAGTTGTGAGAATAAAAGAATCTTTTGTTGTTTTAACTGCAACGCATAAATATTTACTTGTTACCGGAGTTTTTTGAAAAAATTTATAAAAGAGTTCAACTTCATTATCCGTTCTTGATTGCACTACAATATCGGGATGAGCGAGAACCTCAGAAATTTTTTCTCCTTGTCCAATCAATTCCAGATGGTCAGTTTCAATATGATGTAGTCGTTCATCAGTCAACCGTATTTTTCTGTTGTTGAAATCGAGAAAGAAGAACATTTCATTTACACTGAATCGCCAAAATAATTCTCCCACACTCTGCGGATGTTTTTGGATATGTTCATCGTCGGCAATAAACTTTTGATTTCATCGTAATCAAGCGTTCGTATATCTTCTGAACGTCCGTGACTCAAAACTTGTTCGATATACCACTTTCGTTGAAATGAATCTTCAAGGTCAATTTCTCGCTTCGACCAAACTATGTAGCGTTTTGGTTTCATAATTTTTTGAATTTCTATTTCACGAAAAAACGCAAAGTCACTAAAAATTTTTTCCTTTGTGACTTTGCGTCTCTGCGTGAAATTTAAATCACCCTTATATGCAACTCTTTCAACTGTTTCTCATCCACTTCACTCGGCGCTTCATCCATCAGCGACATTGCGCTTGTGGTTTTTGGAAATGCAATTACATCGCGAATGGATTTTGAACCGCTCATCAACATTGCAATTCTATCAAAACCGAATGCAATTCCTCCGTGCGGCGGCGCTCCATACTTAAACGCATCCAGCATAAATCCGAATTTTCGTTTCGCTTCTTCTTCGCCGATTCCCAACAGCGAAAAAACTTTACTCTGCAATTCCGAGGAATGAATACGAATACTTCCGCCGGCAATTTCATTTCCATTGAGAACTAAATCATACGCACGAGCGCGCGCTTTATTCGGTTCGCTATCGAGAAAATGCACATCTTCCATACTCGGCGATGTGAACGGATGATGCATTGCGACAAATCGTTTTTCTTCTTCGTTAAATTCAAACATCGGAAATTCCGTGACCCACAAAAATTTCATTTGTGTTTCGTCCCAGCCTGCGCTGGCAGGAATCAAATTTCTTTTGCGAGCAATCTCTAAACGCAGCGTTCCGAGCCACGAAAACGTATTGATCCAACTTCCCGATGCAAGCAATATCAAATCGCCGTCAACACAATTCATTTTCTTCGCAATCTTTTGAAAATATTCTTGTGTAATATGTTTTTCCGTTGGCGATTCAATTTTGTCGCCGACAACTCTTCCCCAAATCAAACCACCCGCGCCTAACTTTTTCATAAAATCGGTGTAACCATCAATTTGATTTCTTCCGATTTCATTTCCGTTGGAAATTTTCATTCCCGCAACTGCTCCGCCTTTTGCAACATTTTCCGCAAACAAACGAAACGGAGAATCTTTCACGACATCGGTTACGTTTGTCAATTGCAAATCGAAACGCAAATCCGGTTTATCGCTTCCGTATTTTTCCATCGCATCGTGATAACTCATTCGCGGAAACGGTGATGGAATTTCAACATTCAAAACTTCTTTGTATAAACGCGTCATGCAACCTTCCACAATTTTATACACGAGTTCTTCATCGGGAAAAGAAATCTCCACATCAATTTGCGTGAACTCCGGTTGTCTATCGGCACGTAAATCTTCGTCGCGAAAACATTTAACGATTTGAAAATATCTATCGAATCCCGCAACCATCAAAATTTGTTTATACGTTTGCGGAGATTGTGGAAGCGCGTAAAATTTTCCGTGATGAACGCGCGATGGAACGAGATAATCACGCGCACCTTCGGGAGTTGATTTCATCAAGACGGGAGTTTCAACTTCAATAAAATTGTTTTCGGAAAAATAATTTCGCGTTACTTGATACATTTTATGTCGCATTAATAAATTTTTCTGAACTGCATCGCGGCGCAAATCCAAGTAACGATATTTCAATCGTGTTTCTTCATTCGTTCCATCTTCTTCGGAAATGGAAAACGGTGGAGTGAGTGAACGATTTAAAATTTCGAGCGAAGAAATTATCACATCAATTTCTCCCGTTGGCAAATCAGAATTTTCAGTTCCTTCGGGACGTTTTTCTACATTACCGGAAACAGAAACAACAAACTCGCTGCGTAATTCTTTCGCAAGTTCATACACTTCGCTGGAACATTTCTGCGGATTGAATACGATTTGTGTTTTTCCATATCGGTCGCGCATATCAATAAATAATACGCCGCCTAAATCGCGCACACGGTCAATCCAACCGTTTAAAGTTATGTAGTTTCCAATGTGTGAAGTTCGTAATTCGCCGCACGTGTGAGTTCGTTGTTTGAAAGACATCAAGAATAAATTTTGTGAAAGAATATTTTTATAAAATCGGTGATGAAGATACAGAAAAGTAGAAAGAGCAAAAAGAGTGACGTACTTGTGGAACCAAAGTAACTTTTTTCACCGTACTAATTTTAAGTATCTTTTGCCCACAATTTCTTACCGTATGCTCGTCTTTGATGAAATAATAGTTGATGAAAAAATTCCTCACATCCAATTTGCCTGCGATCTGCCCCAGTGTAAAGGCGCTTGCTGTACACTTGAGGGAGCAGGCGGCGCGCCACTCGAAAATGATGAAATAGAGATTATCGAAACAACAATTCCCACTATCATCAAATACCTTTCAGCGAAACATCAGAAAGAACTTCAAAAGAAAAATTTTTATTCGGGAGAAATGAATTCGTTTACCATTGAAAGCGTCAACGACCGTGATTGCATTTTTTCCTACAAAGAAAACGGTGTAGCCAAGTGTTCATTTGAGCGAGCGTATTTCAAGAACGAGATTACTTTTCGTAAACCGATTTCCTGCCAACTGTTTCCCATTCGTATCAAAGATTTTGGCGGACCGGTTTTGCGATATGAGAAAATTCCTGAATGTACTCCCGCGCTCCAAAGAGGCAACCGTGAACAAATTCAACTCTCTGATTTTTTGCGCGACGCGCTCATCAGAAAATTCGGCGAACAATGGTACCAGCAATTTCGCCTCTCGTGCAGCTCACTCCAAGATTCCTTTGCTGATTAACGCACTTTTATGATTTCGCAAGAACTTCAGCAGCGGTTAGAACTCCGGCTTAGCCCTCAGCAGTTACAATTCCTGAAACTCCTTCAGCAGCCACTCCTGACCTTAGAGCAAAGCATCAAACAAGAACTGGAATTAAATCCCGTCCTTGAAGAAATCGAAGAAGAAATTTCGGAATTATCGGATGAACAGCCTGTCGAGGCGGAAGAACAAAAGGAAGAAGAAAATATCGAAGAACCCGAAGAGGATGATTTCAATTTAGAAGATTTACTGGATGACGATACCACCGGATATAAAAGTTCCGATGCGTGGAGCGGTGATACAGAACGCGATGAAATGCCGCTCGAAGAACACATCACGCTTGCAGAAGCATTGCGGGAACAACTTCATTTACTCTCACTATCCGAAGAAGAACTCCATCTCGCAGACGAAATTATCGGAAACCTCGATGAAGACGGATATTTGCGGCAAACACTCGAAGATATTCTTGCGTCGGCGAACATTTCTCTTTCTCTTGAACACGCAGAAAAAATACTGAAACACATCCAGCGGCTCGAA
>JAGXRH010000031.1 GCA_018335975.1 Ignavibacteriales bacterium | reverse complement strand
TTTCCTCATTGCTCCATTTATCAGGAATTAACTCAGGCATTTTAGCAAGGAACACAGCGTATGTTTCTATCAAACCTTCTCGTAAAAATGGGATGATGTTATTAATTGCTTTCAAACTAAAAGAAGCGTATTCTCGTTTTAATTGAATAGTCGGAGAGGAAAATTTATTTGCAACAATATTATCTGCACCAAAGTAATTTTTGGCAAATTTGTATAGGTTACTTTCTTTATCGTAAATAAAAAGGGCATGCCATACATCGTTTGCAACAGTTTCAATATCCTTCATTCCAATAACTTCTTTTGTTGTCCGACTCTTTATCTCTTTCTTCATACACTTTTCAAATAAGTTTTTTTTCCAAGCCGGATTTTCGAGAATATCTTGCCAAGAGCGTGTTTTCCAATTCGTTTGCTCCCAATCTTTTCCGAATAAATCCATCAAGTAAGAAAGAGTTTGACATCCCGTTACTGTTGCATTACCCTTGTAATTGAAGAAGTTTTTTTTAGGGTCGGGTTCATCGGTTGGTTTTTCGCAAACAGGATAATCGCTTCGTATATCTTTTGCGATTTCCTTAAAGTCAAAATGCGCTTTACTTTTTCTAAAAAACTTGTGCCAGATTTTTTTCTTTTCTTCTTCGTTTAAAACTCTCCACTCATTATCCACTTTCATTTTAATATTATTGATAAACTTCAATGTTCTAAATTCTTCAAATGATGGATGAGAGATTGGGCAACGAGGTTTGTTTGGTTCTAGTGTACATTTTCCGACAAGTCCTTTTTGTGATTTTAACTTGCGTTGGAAAAAGATAGCATTGTGAAGGTCTTTGTAAATCTCACCGTCTTCATTAAATCCTTGCACTTTACACATCTCTTTGAATTCTTCTTCGTATTGTTCTTCCCTCGCTGTGTATGTCTTTCTAATTTTTTTTCCCTCTTGAAAACATTTATAGAAATATTGTCCGAGTGTCTTACAGTTTTCTTTTTTTATTTTTTCAGAAAGGTCAAAAATTCCTTCTTTAACTTTTCCAAGGTTTTCTTTTCTATTTAATCGTTCAATCAAGTTCCTTTTTACTACTTCAATTGTAGTGTTCGGCTCTTGAATAGTTTTCTTAAAGAAATTGTAAAGAGTTTTCAGTTTCTTATCGCCTTCATTAAGGTCTTTGCTTTGTTTGTAAATTATATCGAGAGTATCAAAATATGTTTCAGTTTCTTGGAGCAATTCGGCAGCATTATTTGCTTCTTTAATACGATATTCTAAATTTGGTTTATGTTTTTCAATAATTCCCTCGTCAGATTTATCTAACCTATTGCTAAGAAAACCTCGGCGTTGTGCAAGGTGATAAAAGGCGCGACCAAGTTCGTGTAAATTGAACAGTTTTTCTCTTGAAGCAAAATCTCGAAAATAGTAAGGGTTTTTCTTTTGTAGTTTTCTATCAACTTTGTCGTGTTGATTATCTGTATTTAGCCAATTAAAAAATTCTTTGCTCGTGGGATAATGCTTAAAAGTTTCAATCTTTCCTGTTTCAGGATTTTTGTATGAACGCCACTTCTCTAATTCTTCAATATCTAAAGGACACATCTTATGTTTAATAAGTGCCTTCAATGTTTCATACTTTCTAAGTTTTCTACGAAACTTTAATCGTCTTGCACCCCGTCTATCTGTGCGTTCGGCTGCCCTTGATTGTGGGTTTCCATAAGAATCTTTATCTACACCTTCAGTAAAGATGTGTACTCCCTTTTCTACAATTGAGAAAGATTCTTTTTTGTAATTACGTTCGTAATCTATAACCGCCCACCCAATAGAATTCGTTCCTAAATCTAAACCAAGTATTTTTGCCATAGTATTTTCCTCGTAAAATTTTTTTGCAATATGTTTTGATTTGCGGGCAAAATATAATTATCTTTTGCCCAGATAAAAACAAGTTACCTATACTTGTCAGCTTATCACAATAAGGCTATATGCCGCAGGTCTTTGACCTTTAGCCCCGCTTCGGTGGGGCTTTTGTATTTTAAATACCTTCTCTATGAGCCATTGGCAAGGTTTTCAAAACCTCGCAGTTTTAATCGTAATGTGCTACGCATTAAGGAAATGCGTAGCACATTGTATTTATATCATCTTCACAGCGTAGTAAAGGATGGAGTTCACTTCAAAAGCGGACTCCATCGTTTCTGCTTACTCCGCCTCTTCAAAGCCGCAGACGACTTTCACTTCATCCGACCACTGCCCGACTTCCTCGTCGCCGATAATGTATCTCATCCGGTAGATGCGGGTTTCGGGTACGTTCGGGATAAGATTCTTCCGCATATCCTCGTACGGAGATTTCATATCCTTATCCAGGTGCGTCCACGTGGTTTCGTTTCCACGTTTGCCTTCAATCACCACGCCGTCAAATTCACGTTTCATCCAATCGAGCCGATTTCTATCGCCGAGCACGGTAATCTCGAAATCGGGTTTCGCGTTATCCACACCGCCGGGAATGCCGGGAACATCGGGAGGAACTATACCTAATTCCTCGCCGATAGCGACGGAATAATCGGGGTGCGCCTTCAAACGATTGACGAGTTTCCGCGTCTTTTGTCTGGACTCGGAAAGTGTTTCGTCCTTTGTATGAACGACCGCTTGCGTGGTAAGTTTTATCGCCTGCACTTCGCTTATTTTTGTACGAACGGAAAGTGCGTCCGCTTGCACAACGTTTATTTCATCGTTGGTAATTCCTAACGTCGGTCCGTGTCCCACGAGTTTATTCCCGAAGTTATCATACCAGAATGAATATTGCGAATCTCCCTTAGGGAGATAATCTTTTTTAGCCATTGTAATTTTCCTTATAATAAAGGGTTTATAAATTAGGTTAATTGTAATGCCTCTGCATTGCAACCGCACACACTTCAAAGGGGAAGTAATTTGTAGAGGTGAAATGATGTATTTTCTTTCTAAAAAACGCCTTTTCATAAAGAGAAGGATTCTCCTGCTCGTTTCAGGGGACTTCCTGACGCTTTCGGGGGAGTTAGAAACATATCGGGAAATACTTTTCCCTATAGCAGTTTCTCCCCTAATGATGTGAAGGGAGTTCCCGAAACCATCGGGGGAGTTCCTGCCTGTTTCGGGGGAGCCCCTGAAATAACCGGCGGAGTTCCTGCTTGTATCAGGGGAGCCCCCGAAAGCAGAAAAAAAGTCCCTGATTGTTCCAGGGGAGTTCCTGAAATCATCGGGATAGTTCCTGCTTCCGTCAGGTGAATTCCTGAAACCATCGTGGGAGTTCCTGATGTAACAGCGGAAAGGTATAACGATACGAAGAAATCCCCCGTTCTTAACGTCGGGGATAACGAAGTATCTATACCGATTAGCGTATTTCATTTCAACCATCCAAGGTTATAGAAAAAGATTTTATAACTGGGGAAAAACTGATTGTTTTTTTGGGAAGATGTCCTTTATCCCGCGCTGGGAGAGTTGCTCATTTTCCCATTGTTTTTCCCTGAGAAGCAGTGCGGCGCAATGCTTCGGCGGGCAAAATATAAGAGGAAGTTCGGAAAAAAGCAAATGGGGATGGGGGGCGGGAAGAAGCGAAGTACTATCCTGAATCATAGGGTGTTTTTAAAAACCTTCTCTGTGAGCCATTGGCAAGGTTTTCAAAACCTTGAAGGTTTAGACATTTTCTAAAAATTACCTCGTCGCTCTACGAGTCGTAGACTTCGCCCTTCGTGATGGCGGGTAAAGTTATTTTGAAATGGCTATTGATTTGGAGAAAGTTTTTTCGTATCTCTTGCACGTTTTTTATGCGTAACAAACGGATAAACATATTTTTCCCGGTTGGGTATTTTTCGATACTGGTTTTCCTGAATTGCTTCTTTGCATTTTCTCAGTCCCAACTTTCCTTCGAGCATATTACTACCACGCACGGGCTTTCGCAAAATTCTGTTCATTGTATTTTTCAGGATAGCAGAGGGTATATGTGGTTTGGCACGAGTGAGGGGCTTAATCGCTATGACGGGTTTACCTTTACCATATTCAAATCTTCGCCTTCCGATTCAAATTCTCTTTCGAGTAACTATATTAAAACAATTTCTGAAGACCAAGAGGGATATTTGTGGATTGGCACACAGGACGGACTCAATCATATTCATCCTATCACCGGTAAAGTAAAACGGTATTTTGTGGATAGCACAAGAAGCAAAAATGCAAATATCATTACTTCTCTTTTCATAGATACTATTTCTGTTCCGGAAAATAGGAGAGAGGAAAAAGTACTGTGGGTTGGTACGGAAGAAAACGGTTTATACAAACTCACGCTTGATGGTGAAAACGTTCATCGTCAACACTTTAAACATTCTCCCAATGATGTTTATAGCATTGGAAATAATACCGTGTATTCTATCTATCGTGATACGCAGGACCATTTATGGATTGGAACAAATGATAATACGTTGCATCTGTTTTTACCCTCAACAAATTCATTTCGTCGCAGTGTTCTTGATACCAACTTCAATTTAAATTGTGGAGTGCGAACATTATTTACCGATTCAAAAAATAACATATGGATGACTGTAATAAATAGAGGAGTGTATCAAATCTCTCTTGAGCACGCTGAAAAAAGCGAAGAAGACGTTCGGGTAAAATTTATTCCTATTCAAGCAAACCTTCCGGGGAAAGATTTGCCATTGTATTTTCCTTCCTCAATTGTAGAAGACAATGAGGGGAATATTTTGGTAAGTTATGTCTGGAACGGTATTCATAAATTTCAGCCGAATAACAACGGAACATATACCATCACTCACCTATACCACGAAGCCAATAATAGTAAGAGTATAAGTTCGAATCAAATTCTTTCCCTTTTTATCGATAGAAATAATATCCTGTGGGCTGGCGATGAAGGGTATGGAATAAATAAAGCGCGGTTGCAAAATAAATTTTCTTTGTATCAACAGTCCCTGAGAGATACAACTTCTTTGAGAAGTAAAAGTATTCGCGGTATTTATGAAACATCGGATGGTACATTATTGGTGGGAGGGTATTCGGAGTTGATGACGTTTGATAGAAAAAAGGGAATAATCAAAGAACAATATCGCAGTCGTAATTTCCCCGAAACTGGACAGAAGAATATAGTAAACGTTTATTCGATTGCACCGGATCCTATCCTTGGTGATAGTATTTTATGGTTGGGTACGGAAGGCTTCGGGTTGGTGCGTTATACGATTTCCGATAACTCGTTCGAAACATTTATGCCGAAAGCAAATGATTCAACCTCGCTCGTTCATTCTATTGTAAAATCTCTTTATCCTGATGATAACGGAATTTTATGGATAGGAACGGTTGGTGGTTTGCAAAGTCTCGATGTAAAGAATCTCAAAACACCGAAATTTATTTCCTACAAACACGATGCAAATAATTCAAAGAGTATGAGTTCGAATGTCGTCACTTGCATATATAAATCTTCGTCCGGAATAGTATGGGTTGCAACGAATGATGCTGGCGTCAATGTAATGCATCCTTCACGACCGAATGAGTTTATGCATTTTGTTCATAATCAAAATGACTCAACAAGCATAGGCAGCAATAATGTAAAAACCATTTACGAAGATAAGAATGGAAGAATATGGTTTGGAACTGCCGGCGGCGGATTAAATCTCTTGCTTCCCGATGGAAAATCTTTCAAACGATTTTTAGAAGAAGATGGACTTCCCAATAACGTTATCTATGGAATTTTAGAAGACTCGAGTGGAAATCTTTGGTTGAGCACCAATAAAGGCATTTCACGATTTACTCCTTCGACCAATGAATTTTGGAATTTTCTTGAGAGCGATGGTTTGCAAAATAATGAGTTCAATACCGGCTCGTATTATAAATGCAAACATGGAGAAATGTTTTTCGGCGGTATCAACGGACTCAATGCTTTTTTTCCGGAGAACATTCAACGCAATTCCCATATTCCACCCGTTCATATTACCTCCATAAAAATTTTCGATAAAGAAGTTTCACAAGAACGCTTACTCAATTCTCCTTTGTCGCTTTCGTACGATGAGGACAATCTCGAATTTGAATATATCGCCCTTGATTATTCCGCTCCGGAACGCAATCTCTATAAATATAGAATGGAAGGTCTTGATACGCATTGGGTTGATGCGGGTAACAGAAGGTTTGTTTCCTATGCTCATCTTTCTCCCGGAGAATATACCTTTTCCGTGATGGGTTCAAACAATGATGGCGTGTGGAATGAACAACCGGCGGCAATTTCGTTCGTTATCCATCCGCCGTACTGGGGAACGTGGTGGTTTCTGATGTTGGGGTTATTGTTTTTTATTTCCGCGGGACCATTGGTTTATTACCGCCGTGTCCGGCAACTTAAAAAAATTCACAAACTGCAACAGGATTTTTCCAAACAACTTCTGGAAAGCCAGGAGAATGAACGAAAACGTATTGCCGCAGAATTACACGACAGTATCGGTCAAAATATGCTGGTGATGAAAAATAAATCCGGTTTAGGAAAAGAGACAAACGATGTAGATAAGAAACAGAAATATTTTGATGACATTTCCGATATCGTCTTAAAAACAGTGAAAGAACTTCAGACCATTTCCTATAATCTCCGTCCCTATGAACTTGACCGCATCGGTCTCACGGAAGCCATTAATGCAATGTTTTCAACCGTAAAGGAATCTGCAACATTCCAATTGCTCTTTGCTGTTGATAACATAGATTCGTTTTTTGAAAAAGATTTGGAGATTCAAATGTACCGCATCGTGCAGGAAGGAATGAATAACATTCTGAAACATTCACAGGCAACCGAAGTGGCGATTACGATAAAAAAGAAAGAAGATTTCGTGTTATTGTTAATGCAGGATAATGGTATCGGTTTCGATGTTCTCTCAAAACAAAAACTGACCAGCGAACATCACGGGTTCGGATTATCCGGATTGGAAGAACGCATCCATCTTCTCGGCGGCACAATGGAACTTCAATCGGAAATCGGCAGCGGAACAACGTTGCGGATTGAACTTCCTTTTGCGCATCACTAAAAAAACAAATGAAAAATTTTACCACTAAGGCACTTAGGCCACCAAGCAACACTAAGAATTTTAGTTTTCTTAGTGAAACTAAGTGTTCATAGTGTCTTAGTGGTGAGTTTTTGAGGTGTTTATGAATATCAATGAACAATTATGAATGAAAAACCTACAACAATAATAATCGCCGATGACCACCCGATAATGCGAAAAGGAATACGGGAAATCATTGTTTCCAACAAATCTTTCAACATTATTGCAGAAGCAGATGACGGCGAAAAAGCATTATCGTTGATTGAAGAACACAAACCGCAAATCGCAATCATTGATGTTGATATGCCGAAAATGAACGGCTTCGACGTGGCGCAGAAAATTCAGCAGCGCGGACTTTCGGTTTCTGTGGTGATGCTGACGATGTACGAAACCGAAAGTATGTTCAACCGCGCATTAGATTATGGAGTGATGGGTTACGTTGTAAAAGCCAGCGCAGAACAAGAAATCGTAAAATGTTTGCACGAAATTGCCGAAGGAAAACATTTTATTTCTCCTTCACTCACCGATTTTCTTATGAAACGAAAAGTGAAATCATCCTCTCCAACGACAACACACACCGGACTTTCTTCACTCACAAAATCGGAACATACCGTTCTCACACTCATCGCTGAACGGAAAACTACAAACGAAATTGCCCACCAACTTTCCGTAAGTCCCCGCACCATTGAAACACATCGCCGGAATATTTGCGATAAACTCGGTATTTCCGGAACGAATGCTCTCCTTGCCTACGCGATAGAAAACAAGCAATCCATTTAAGAGAAATTTGGTGGAACAGACATTCCTGTCTGTTGTGTTTCCATCATTTGTTTTTTTTTGACAGACAAGAATGTCTGTCCTACAAATTTTAATCCCGGATTTCAAACTAATTCAAAATCACAAATCCCAATGCTGTGAAAGGATTTGAATGGAGAATCTATTTTGTGATTTGAACTTTGAACTTTGGAATTTGGAATTTTCCTCCTTTCTACGTGTTCCTCCGTACACAAAATCAGTATGAGTACTGATTGACTTGATACCTCCAAAACGATAAATTGTACGCCAGAATTATGAACAATTACTTTTCAGGGCGAATACATCATTGAATAATCTCGAAATGCTCGAACAGGATATGAAAAAAATACTCATTGTTGACGATAGCGCTTCCATTCGAGAGTCCATAAAACAAACGTTGGAAGATGGCGATACAACATTTTTTGAATGTGATGACGGAGCCGGCGCGTTTGCCTTATACAAACAGAATCAGCCGAACTTCGTACTGATGGATATTCATATGAAAATCGTAGATGGCTTTACGGCGGCGCGGGAGATACGAAATACTTTTCCCGATGCGCATATCATTTTTGTAACGCAATATGATAATAACCGATTCCGGGAAATTGCCAAATCTATCGGAGGAAGCGGATATATCCTCAAGCAAAATTTATTTGAGTTACGCGAAGTAATAAACAATCCGCATCATAATTAGTTGTTCACTACCAAAGAGTAAATACATTTTTCTAATAAACAAATTTACCCGCCGCGGCGGGCTAACGAACGAACCAACTAACGAATTAACAATTTTTTTTCTACAATATTCATCAATTCACATCTAAACAATCAACTATATGTCAACTCTAAAATACTTTCTCACCATTTCTTTTTTCATTGCAGTATTCTTTCTGCAATTTTCTTCACCACTGTATGCTCAAGGATTTTCCGAAGTCTTTTCCGGTCAACTGGATTCCTTATACGGCGGTTCCGTTGCCTGGGGAGATTATGATAACGACGGCAAACTCGATATTCTGATGACGGGAGTTAACGAGAATGGATTCCCTCGTACTAATATTTACCGGAATACCGGAAGCGGCTTTACAAAAGTATTTGCGAATGTTCTACCGGGAGTTGCCACAAGTTCTGCGACGTGGGGAGATTACGATAATGACGGCGACCTCGATATTCTTATCACAGGCCAGGACACCACGGGGAATATATCGAGGATTTATCAAAATACCGGAAGCGGGTTTTCGGAAGTATTTTCCGGGACGCTCATAGGTGTCGCATTTAGTTCTGCGGCGTGGGGAGATTATGATAATGACGGCAAACTCGATATTCTTATTACGGGTCATTCGAATCCAATTGGAGAACCCTTTCCTCTTCCTGTTCCTGTATCCAAAATTTACCGCAATACGGGAAACGGATTTACGGAAGTGTATGCTTGGACTATAAAGGGTGTTCGCGAGTCCGCTGCTGCGTGGGGCGATTATGATAACGATGGCAAGTTGGATTTTATATTGTCGGGGTTAGACACAACCGATGTTGCCATAACCAAACTATACCGCAATACGGGAAGCGGATTTACAGAAGTCTATGCCGGAAGTTTCACCGGTGTGCGCACCGGTTCACTTGCGTGGGGCGATTATGACAGCGACGGCAGACTTGATATTCTGCTGACGGGGGATTCTTCCAATTTTAACGGAGTATCTAAAATTTACCGTAATACGGGAAGCGAATTTACCGAAGTCTATA
>JAGXRH010000030.1 GCA_018335975.1 Ignavibacteriales bacterium | reverse complement strand
AAAAAGTTTTTCAAAATCGGTTGCAAGAAATGAACAAACGATTGCGGCTTGTGCGGGAATAGGCATTCCGTTAAAATAATCTTTATCAAAACCGCTCAGTTGCACATTGAATCGCGCGAGACGAATTCCTCCGCAAATCATCGGCAGCGAACTAATCAACAAACCTAAACTTCCCCACGTGTTGAATTGATATTGATATACGAGAAATGACGGCGCAACGCCAAACGTTACCACATCGGAAAGCGAATCGAACTCAACACCAAATTTACTTGATGATTTAGTCAGTCGCGCCATTACCCCATCAAGTGAATCGAATACCGCGCCGAGGAGAATGAAAATTACTGCGTTCATTACATCATTCTTCACGGAATAGGTAATCGAAAGAAATCCGCAAAACATATTCAACGTGGTGAACATATTCGGGACAACTGCGCGAGTGATTCTCATTGAACGTTTGTTAATTTTTTACTACTCTGCTTTGCCAAATCTCCGGATCGCGGCTCGTATGTAAGCATGCAATGACAATAACTTTCGTTTCTCTGATTCTATAAAAAATAGCATATGGAAAGTTTCTAATCAACGTTCGTCGAATATCTTTGTAAACGATTGGATACATTAATGGATTTTGTATTATAAATCCGGCTGAAGTCTCGAATGCAATGATGAATTTTTCACCTAATCCGTACGATTCTGATTCATACCATTGAAAAGTTTCTTTTAAATCGGATTTCGCTTCTTTACGTAACGAAAGAATGTAATTCATCTACTATCGAGAATATCTTTTTTTGTTTCTTCCCAAGAAACAACGTCGTCAGGATTTATTTCGTGTGCTACAAGTCGTTTATCCAGCTCTTTAATTTGCCAATCATGAAGCGGAATATCTTTGGGCGATGCCGCAATATTATCCCACAATTCTTCAACAAGAAGAATTTTTTCATCAACGCTAAGATGTAATATTTCCGGAAATTGTTCAAGACTCATATTATCGTTTCCTATCGCTTTAATCTTTAAATCGAAACTTCAAACTCGTAACTATTTCTTCGTATTATCGCAATCACGCTGATGTTATGATTCGGATTGCATGAATTTTTTATACACAATCGCCGCAAGAATTCCGCCAATAATCGGTCCAAGCCAATACACAATATGCATTTCCCAAACGCCGCCAAGTAATGCGGGACCAAATGTTCGTGCAGGATTCATTGATGCGCCGCTTATCGCACCACCAGCAAGAATATCCATTGCAACTGTTAAGCCAATAAATAATCCACCGACTTTCGGTGCTTTTGCATCAACAGCGGTTCCAAAAACTACGCTGACTAAAAAGAATGTGAGAACTATTTCCATAATAAACGCTTGCATAAACGAAACGTTTGCGCCGGGAGTTGGTGTCCCCCATTTTACTGCAACGAGCGATTCGTGTGGGAAAACCATTCCAACAAGCCACGCTGCAAACACTGCACCCAGCAATTGTGAAATGATGTACGAAATAAATTCTTCCGGTTTCATTTTGCCGGCGAGGAGTACGCCAACGGAAACTGCTGGATTAAACATTCCGCCGGAAATATGTCCGAATGCTGAAACCATTGTTACCAGTGCAAGCCCGTGAGCAAGCGCGATGGCTACGAGATTTCCGCCACTCGTCATCGTTATGGCAGAAATACCAACAAAACATAGTGTAAATGTTCCGATAAATTCTGCGATGTATTTGTTGATTTTCATATCTGGTGTTGGAATTGATTGTGGAGTTGATGATGAATGATTGTCCATAATATTTTAAATTGAAGATTTTAGATTGATTTTTATCTATTTGAAAATTCGTACGAATTCGTTATTCGCACAACTTACAATACATTTAATACTTCTTGCGTATGTCCATCTACTTTTACGTTCGGAAATATATGCGCTATGTTTCCCTTTTCATCAATAATGAAAGTCGTGCGGACGATGCCGATATATTTTTTCCCGAACATAGATTTCTGCTGAAGTACTCCGTATGCTTGCAACATCTCTTTTGAAACATCGCTCAACAACGGAAATTGCAACGCATACTTTTCTACAAATTTTTGATGGGACTTTACCGAATCCGCGCTCACGCCGAGAACGAGTGCCCCTTTCTTTTTAATAGAAAAAATATTTTCTGAAAATGAACATGATTCTTTCGTGCAACCCGATGTATCATCTTTCGGATAAAAATAGAGAACGATTTTTTTCCCGCGCAACTCTTTCAGCGAATATGTTTTCCCGTCATTCGCCGGAAGCGAAAAATCAGGAGCGGGTGAACCAACGGAAAGTTCTTTCATACAATGAAATGGTTGGTGGTTTGCGGTTAGAGGTTTGTGAAAAATATTTTTACTCAAACCGCAAACCCGTAACCTCAAACCTTAAAATGAAGCGAGCGCTTTATTCACTTCGTCGTATGGTGGTTCAATGCCGGGATTATCCGAAACCCACGCATATTTCACAACACCGTTTGCATCGAGAACAAACACAGAACGTTTTGCCGCGGGATAACCGTTGAGTCCCGCGAAATTTTCGAGGATAATGCCGTATGCTTTTGTTGCAACACGGTTGTAATCGCAAAGCAAAGGAAAGGTAACATTGTTCGCAGTTGCAAATGCTTTATTCGCAAACGGACTGTCAACACTGATGCCAACGACTTGCGCATTCATTGAGTTAAAGTTTGTCATTGCATCTTGAAACGCGCACATTTCTTTTGTGCAAACGCCGGTAAATGCGCCGGGGTAAAATGCGAGAACAGTTTTTTTTCCAAAAAATTCGGAAAGCGAACGTTCTTTTTTTTCTGTATCGTGAAGGGTAAAATTTGGCGCTTTATCGCCTGCTTGAATTGCCATAAATAATTTTTGTTAGAATGTTTAAATAGAAATGTGTAAAAAATTCGAGGAGAATATAGAGAAAGTTGAGAGGAAATTAAATTGCGTTACAAATTCCAATCGTATTGAACGAAGGGAAGAAAAAGAGTTTGAGAATTTAAACTTCGATACGGAATGAGCAATAATTGAACTCCGAAAAGAAGTTGATTATCATTTCCCCCATCAAGTATAATTCCCGGTGTAAGTCCGGTTATTGTTGGACTAAAATCCATCGCCTCAGTGTTTGCCACTGAATTACCGAAAAAAGTGAGTTGGAAAAAATAGTTGTACTTCCAATCGCGACGAGCGCTATTAAACACCAGAGAGGCGTAATAATTTAGATTCGATATCGAAACACTTTCGCGATAAAATCTCACTTTGTCGCTGACGATATTTCCGTATGGCGATCTCAAAATTGTTTCTTTGATGTATTCTATAGCATAAGTAGATTTCTGAAATTTCAAACCTGCTTCAAAACGACCACGAAAAACATCGGTTCTATACGGAAGATAATAACCAAATCCACCACTCCAACTAAATTGTTTTTGATTTTGAACCTGACAATAGTTCGTACCAAAAGAAAATGCTAAATGCTTATCTGCGTTTGCGTCAATATCAAGGGATGCAGAAAATTGGGGCGTTCTCCAAAAAAGATTATTGCCTTTAAACTCGTAAATGTTCTGATTTGTTCGCGGCGTTGAAGTGCTATCAACTTGAAATCCTCCATTAATATCTACAAGAGTATGATTCCCTGTATTTGCTGTAAATTGCGATTGCGATAGTATTGAAACCCGTGGTGAAATTCTTATTCGCAAATATGTCGTATCATAGGATAATTTTACAGGTGGCGTTGAAATAGGTGAAGTTGCTTCAAGAGATTGAACAAATACATAACGTTCAATTGTATTCATAGGACCACAACCCGAAACAATTCCTGCAATAATTATAAATAATAAATTATGTTTTCTGCCTCTGGTTTTTTTCATTGAAGATTCCTTTCATCAAAAGTATAACCCGTACCACACAACCCCTGGCATTATTTGAATTGCCGGCGCGGGTAATCGGAAAAAATTTAACCATTTGCCAAATGTTCTTCCCGTCAATGTGCTTTGTGGAATGATTTCTTCCATATCGTATTTCAAACCGAATAGCAAAACCGGTTGTTGATTGGTGAGATTTTCTGTTCCGCGAACACTGTAACCAACAGCAAGATTGATAAATGAAGGAACAACTTTTTGCACAGCGTCAGGAAGCAATTTATTTTTCATACTCAACCAAAATGTTTGCCCTTCATAGTCATCTACGATAATATGTTTTTGGCCGGGAATTCCGCCGGGCTTATCCAATTTACGCGGATAGTAACTTGCGCTGATTTCAAAATTCTGTAAGGTGGGAAAATGATATTGCAAAACGGGATAAAAACCGCCGAGTATATCTGCTGCCGCATCAACGCGGTCAAATCCCCACTGAGAATATCCATCTTCAAATTCCACAAAAAGTTGAAACAAACTTCCTGCCGCCGCGCCATAATACAATGCGTGCTCGTGAGGGAGATGTGACCACTCAAGCGAACCGGTTAACAACGATGCAAGAATATTTCCACTCCACACGTGTCCGAGTTTATCAACATTTTGCCCGTATTGTAAATCTTCTTTAAAATGAAACGGTTTGCGAAAATTTTTCCACCACGCATTTGCTTCATAAATATGAATGGTGGTGAGTGTTCCGATATAAGCAGTGCTGACAAGTGTGAGACGAGTATAATTAACTGGAGCAGGAGAATATTGTGGGTGAGAGAAAAGTGAGTCCGCTGGGGTTGAAATACTATTCAGAAATGAACGTTGTTCCTGCGCAGCAGCAGGAAGAAGAAAAATGCACCAGAAAATAATACTGATGAAAACTGTTTTCATTGTTAGCCGCTCGAATTCACTTGGAATCAGAATTTATCTTCGTACGAAAATACTCTATCGTTTTTTTCAGTCCTTCTTTCCGATTATACTTCGCTTCCCAGTTCAATATTTTTTTTGCCTTGGAAATATCGGGGCGGCGAACTTTCGGGTCATCTTCCGGTAACGGATTGAATATAATTTTGCTTTTACTTTTTGTAAGAGCGATAATTTCTTTCGCTAAATCAAGCATTGTAATTTCATCGGGATTGCCAATATTTACCGGCTCGGAAACACTCGACATCATCAAACGAAAAATTCCTTCAATCAAATCATCAACATAACAAACG
The DNA here is from genome assembly GCA_018335975.1 of Ignavibacteriales bacterium. Classification (GTDB taxonomy): domain Bacteria; phylum Bacteroidota; class Ignavibacteria; order UBA10030; family F1-140-MAGs086; genus JAGXRH01. The sequence continues at coordinate 3,979 of JAGXRH010000030.1, read as the reverse complement.
CTGCGAGTTTGTTTTCCATCGCCGAACACCGTTACATCTTCGCCACGTAAACATTGCGAAATAAATGCCGGAATTGCACGACCGTCATTGATTCTCATTCGAGGTCCGTATGTATTGAAAATACGAACGATGCGCGTTTCAATTCCGTGATACCGACGATACGCCATTGTCATCGCTTCAGAAAAACGTTTCGCTTCGTCATACACGCCCCGCACGCCAATCGGATTCACGTTCCCCCAATATTCTTCCACTTGCGGATGAATGAGCGGGTCCCCGTACACTTCCGAAGTAGATGCAATAAGAAAACGGGATTTTTTAGCGCGCGCAAGTCCCAATGCTTTATGCGTTCCGAGCGAACCGACTTTCAGTGTTTGAATTGGAAGTTTCATATAATCAATCGGGCTTGCGGGAGAAGCAAAATGCCAGATGAAATGCACTTCGCCTTCTACAAAAATATATTCCGTTACATCTTGCTTTGCAAAGAAGAAATTTTCATTCGTAAAAATATGCGCAATATTTTCAAGCGAACCGGTAACAAGATTATCGAAACACAACACGCGATGACCTTCATTCAATAATCGCTCGCACAAATGAGAGCCGAGAAATCCCGCGCCGCCCGTTACTAAACTGACTGATTTACTCTGCATTTACCGCTCCTCGTCCGATGCTGAAATAGGTAAATCCTTTTTCCGCAACAATTGCAGAATCATAAATATTTCTTCCGTCAAAAATTACATTGCGCTTCATCAACTTTTTCATCTTATCGAAATCCGGTCGGCGAAATTCATTCCATTCGGTAAGAATGAATAATGCTTCAACGCCTTTCAATGTATCATAATTATTGTCAAAATATTTTATCGAATCGCCGAAATGTTTTTTCATTTCTTTCATTGCAACCGGGTCGTGAACGCGAAGAATTGCACCGCGCTTCAATAAATTTTTTATTACTGTCAAAGATGGCGCTTCACGAACATCATCGGTGTTTGGCTTGAACGAAAGTCCCCAAATCGCAAATTGTTTTCCTTTGATTTTTCCTTTGAAAAATTTCAACGCTTTTTCGACAACGACATTCTTTTGCTTGTCATTCACATCCTCGACAGCATTGAGAATTTTAAAATCATAATCATTTTCTTTTGAAGTAAAACTGAGCGCGGAAACATCTTTCGGAAAACACGAACCGCCATATCCGATTCCCGAAAATAAAAATTGATTTCCAATACGCGCGTCTGTTCCGATTCCACGCCGAATCATATCCACGTTAGCGCCAACCCTTTCGCAAAGATTTGCAATCTCATTCATAAAAGAAATTTTCGTTGCAAGCATTGCATTCGCGGCATACTTTGTCAGTTCCGAACTCCGCTCATCCATTACTATCATTGGATTTCCCGTACGAACAAACGGTTCGTACAAATCTTCCATAATTTTTCTCGCTCGTACGGAACGCAAACCAAGCACAACGCGGTCGGGCTTCATAAAATCATTTACCGCCGCGCCTTCCTTCAAAAATTCCGGATTGGAAACAACATCAAATTCCCATTTCGTTTCACGTTGAATTGTATCTCGTACTTTATCTGCTGTGCCGACAGGAACGGTACTTTTGTTCACGATTATTTTATATCCGTTGAGATATTTCCCAATTTGTTTTGCAACGCTTAATACGTGTTTCAAATCTGCAGAACCATCTTCGCTCGGCGGAGTTGGCAAAGCAAGAAAAATCACTTCACTCACCTTCACTGTTTGTTCAAGGTTTGTCGTGAACGAAATTCTTTTTTCGTGAATGTTGCTTTTCAAAAGTTCTTCCAATCCCGGCTCAAATATCGGCGACTTTCCTTTGCGAAGCATTTTTATTTTTGCTTCATCAATATCAACACAGATAACGTTATTTCCGCTTTCGGCAAAACACGTACCCACGACAAGCCCGACGTATCCGGTTCCAATTACTGCAATTTTCATACTAAAAATTAAATGAAATTATACTTACGATGATGGATATATTCGCGACGGAGGAATTTATAAAGTTCTGACCAAATGAGCCGGATTTCCTACAACAATGCTATTGGGGGGAACATTCTTGGTAACCACACTGCCTGCACCAACAACGGCATTCTCCCCTATCGTTACCCCGCATAAAATAGTAACGCTTGTTCCAATTGACGCACGTTTTTTAACTACGGTTGGAACAACATTCCAGTCTTTCTCCGTTTGCATTGAGCCATCGGCATTTGTCGAACGAGGATATTTATCATTGATGAACGAAACATTATGCCCGATAAATACCTCATCTTCGATGGTAACACCTTCACAAATAAATGTGTGCGTAGAAATTTTTACGTTCTTCCCAATCTTCACCCCTTTTTGAATCTCGACAAATGCACCAATTTTTGAATCGTCGCCAATTTCGCACCCGTACAAATTTACGAAATCAAAAATCTTTACATTTTTTCCAAGTTGAACATCAGGGGCAATTTTTTTTAATTCCATATTTTCAAAAGATTATAACGTGATGAGTTTCCCGCCATTTTGTATCGATTTATCAGCAGCCTCAAGTATGCGGACAACACGAAGTCCCGCAACACCGTCAGCGAGCGGTTTCGATTTGGTACGAATTGCGTTCACGAAATCACTCGTCAATAAACTTAACGCTTCAACATCATCAATTTTCGGCGCATACATATCTCCCGTTCGATATTGAACAAGCGTTGAGTAAATTCCTTCCTGTGTAGTTATATCAACTCCTTTATCATACACGCGCAACTTTTCACTCGGTTGCATATCATCATAGAGAATCATTTGCTTACTCCCCCCAATCAAGATTCTTCGAATTTTTACGGGAGCCAACCAGTTGACGTGAAAATGCGCAAGTAGTTCCGATTCAAAGTGAACCGTTAAATACGCAACGTCTTCCGTTTCATTGATGTGATGCGAGCCGATAGCGGAAACAGCAACCGGATTTTGCTTCAAAACGTAATCCATAATGGATATATCGTGCGGGGCTAAATCCCAGATAACGTTCACGTCGTGTTGAAAGAGTCCCAGATTTACGCGAACAGAATCGAAATAATAAATATCGCCGAGAAGTCCTTGAGTGATACACTCCTCCATTTTTCTCACAGCACCGGTGTACAGAAAAGTATGGTCAACCATTAGTATAAGATTGTTCTTCGCCGCTAATGTAACAAGTTCCTCACATTCCCGAACGGAAGAAGCCATCGGTTTTTCTATGAGAAGATGTTTACCCGATTCCAATGCTTTTTTTCCTAATTGGAAATGCGAGGAAACGGGGGTAGCGAGTGCTATTGCATCAACATCGCTTTTGAGAACTTCTTCGTAAGTGGAATATGTCTTAATGTGTGGATATCGTCTTCGAACTACTCCAATCCGCTCTTGCTTCGTATCAAAACAACTGACTTCTTCAATTCCGGAAGTGGCAATAAAATTTCGGACAAGATTCGGACCCCAATAACCAAGCCCAACAATAGCTATTTTCATTTGTAATCCTTAATGCGCCCCTCTGCCAAATAGCATAACGGGAAAGGTTCTCAGTATTAACTGTACATCGAGCAGCGGTGAAATATTTTGTATATAATAGAAATCGAGAATTACCATATCATCGAATCCGACTGCGCTTCTTCCGCTTACTTGCCAAACACCCGTGCATCCGGGAAGCACGCTTAAACGTTTCTTGTGCCATTCTTCGTAATGCTCCCATTCGTACGGTAAACATGGACGCGGACCGACTAAACTCATATCCCCTTTCAATACATTCAATAACTGGGGCAACTCATCAATGCTCGATTTACGAATGAACTGACCGACACGGGTAATTTTACTTTTATCAACTATCTTCGTATGCCCATCCGTAGTTGATTCACTCCGAATAAATTGTACAACTTTATGTTTTCGTGATTCGTCGGAATCAGTTCCTACTACCATCGAGCGGAATTTATAAAAGGTAAACGGTTCGCCATTTTTTCCGATA
>JAGXRH010000029.1 GCA_018335975.1 Ignavibacteriales bacterium | reverse complement strand
GAAGGTACCCAACGAAGCAACGGCAGTAGAAGCTATGTTTAATATTATTGAGAGGAGAAGTATTCCACTTTTGGGAATTGAGCAAACAAATACAGATAGTGTAAAAAAATATTCTTGGGTCGCTGCAAAGAATGATAAAGGAAAAGGTGCGAGCAGTATTCCTAAACTCTTTACTTCTCCTCATACAGGCAAAGCATATCCACTTGATTCACTTCGTAAAGCAGGAAAAAAATCAAAAAAGATAAAAGGCATAATAACGCCTGACTTTAAAAAATACAACAATGTTGCAATCGAACAAGGCGTTCTCTTCAATTTGAATTTGTACGCAAGCAATGATGGTATTTTGCCGTATGGTCTTGGCTCGCTCGTGTTTTCAAAAAATGTAACCGTTGCTGGTCGTTTGTTGCAAGGTAAAACACTAACTGAAATCGGAACACTCTTTGATAGTATGATGACGTATTATGAACGATTAGGAATTAACAATGAGAGCGGATATGCAGAGTTATCTCTTTTTGTAGATTCGGTATTGAGACCAATCAACGAAGCATTTACTGCAAATATAGATAGCACAAACTATGAACTCACCGTTCCAATTGATTTACTCAAGAAAAATCCGTATGCGATCAGACTTTTGGGAGTGAAAACTGCTGAGGAAACAGGAATTTTGCAGCAAGTTTCAAAATCAGTGCTGCCACAAATTCCATTTGCAGAAACGAAGAATGAACCGAGAGAATTTTCTTTGGAACAAAATTATCCGAATCCGTTTAATCCAAGCACAGCAATTAGCTTTCAGCTGTCAGCAATCAGCAATGTAACATTGAAAATTTACAATGTACTGGGGCAGGAAGTGGTAACGTTGATTCACAGCAGATTAATGGAGGAAGGGAAACACGAGGTAACGTTTGACGCAAGTAATTTGCCAAGCGGGATGTATTTTTATCGGTTAACAGCGGGCAGTTATGTTTCAACAAAGAAATTATTGTTATTGAAATAGAATGAATGACATTCAACTAACGAAAGAGGAATCCGAATCTTTGATATTGCAATTTGCAACATCAAAGGAACGACTCGCTGGTAAAAGAAATTTACCTAAACGACCGATTGGTTTTCACGTTGAAGAGCCGAAAGTGAAATACGGAGTGAAACGATAACGTTCTTCGATGCGAATAATTGTTTTTATAATTCTTTTGTTGTTCTTCGCTGAGCAATCTTCTGCGCAAATTTTTTCCTTCGGTCGCAACAAAGTACAGTACACCGAGTTCGATTGGCACGTGTTGAAAACGGAACACTTTGATGTGTACTACTACCCCGAAATGGAAGAACTTGCCCGCTACGGCGCACACTTTGCCGAAGAGAGTTACAAACTCCTTGAACAAAAATTCAATCATAACGTTGCGTATCGCGTTCCGTTGGTTTTTTACAGTTCGCATCTTCATTTTGAACAAACAAACATTACGCCCGGACTTATACCGGAAGGAGTCGGCGGTTTTTTTGAATTTCTGAAAGGGCGTGTTGTTATTCCGTTTAATGGTTCACTCGCAAATTTTAAGCACGTTATCCGCCACGAACTTGTGCACGTTTTCACCCATAGTAAAATCAATCGCGTGTTACTCGACCATCGTCAAACACAGGATAGACTTCCTCCGTTGTGGTTTACGGAAGGATTAGCAGAGTACTGGTCGGATGATTGGGATACGCAGGCAGAAATGGTATTGCGCGATGCTACGCTGAACAATTATCTCGTTCCGCTTTCGATAATGGATAGAATTTCGGGAACATATTTAATGTACAAAGAAGGGCAAGCCGTTCTGGAATTTTTGAGTAAAGTGTACGGCGAAGAAAAAATATTACTTCTGATGGAAAATTTTTGGCGGGCAAATTCTTTTGAAGAAGTGTTTACGTACGTGGTGGGAGATAACTACAAAAAATTCGATGAAGTATGGACGTACGCGCTGAAAAAAAAGTATTATCCGCTTCTTTCCACGAATGATTTTGTCAGTCGTGCTGCAGAGCCATTAACGCGCGATGGATTTAATTCCAAACCGGTCTTTTTCCGCAGAGGTGAAAAACGGGAAATCTATTTTATTGGAAACTACACGGGATATACCGGGATTTACCGTCGCTCGCTTGATTCGCTGAATGAGAAACCTGAATTACTTATCGAAGGGGAGAGGACGGAAGAGTACGAGGCGTTTCATTTCTTCCAGAGTAAAATGGATATTTCCCTCGACGGCACTCTTGCATTCACAGCAAAACGGGGAGAAACCGATGCGCTGAATCTTTTTGATGTGGAGAAAAAAAAAGAAATAGCATCGTATCAATTTCAAGGACTTGTTCTTCTTTCTTCACCATCATTTTCACCGGATGGAAATGAGATTGTGTTCTCCGGTGTTGATAAATCCGGTTTCAGTGATTTATACATTTTTCTTCGGGAGAAAGAGGAATTGTTGAAAATTACCGATGACGTTTATTCTGACCGCGACGCGGTTTTTTCACGCGATGGAAAACAAATTTATTTTTCGAGCGACAGAACTTCAACAGGAGAAAAAGGTTACTCGAATATCTTTGCGCTCAATCGTTCCACGTTCGTTATTGAATATATTACCTACGGCGCGTTTAATTTTACCTCGCCTTCGTTTTCCGCCGATGGAAAAAATTTATGTTTCGTTTCCGATAGAGATGGCGCGCGGAATATCTATTTGATACCCACAGAAAATTTTGTTGATTCTTCGCGCTATACGTTTCCGATAAAACAAATAACGCGATATGTAACAGCCGCATTTGACCCCGTCTTTACCGATAGTAACGAACTCGTCTTTGCCTCATTCGAAAATTTCCGTTTTCAACTTCATTCGCTTTCGTTAGCAAACGTTCAAGATTCCGTTCAACAAGAAATTTTACTCTCGGTTCTTCCCACTGCGCGACAGTGGAAACCGACTACCTATCAAGATGGCGAAGGAATCGAATCCCGCAAATACAAAGGAGATTATGCGGTGGATATTGCGCAGAGCCAGATTTCCACGCAACCGTTCTTCGGCACTGTCGGCGGTGCGTTTATCGGATTGAGTGACGTGCTTGGGAATGACCGATATAATTTTCTCGTTTTCAATACTGCGCAAACGCAGAGTGAAGTTTTACAAAGTTTTAACATCATCATTTCCCGAACTTCCTTGGAGCGGCGTTCCAATTATTCGTACGGCATTTTTCGTTTTTCGGGTCCGCGATACGATATTACCGACCCCGATGTATTTTTTTACGAGCGTTCGTTTGGCGGTTTTTTTGAGTTGAGCTATCCGCTTTCTTCGTTTCAGCGTCTCGAATTTTCTACGAGCATCATCAATTCGAACAAAGAAACGTATGGCAGTATCAGCGGAAGAAAAGCGCTTTTTCTTTCCAACGGCATCAGTTATGTTTTTGATAATTCGCTTTGGGGACCGAGCGGACCGTTGGATGGGAACCGATTCAGCACCATCATTGCCTATTCGAGCGATGTGCAAAATTCCAACGCAAACTATTATTCTTTTATTTTCGACTTCCGAAAATATTTTCGAATCGCTCAACGCTCATCGTTTGCAACACGAATGTGGTTTTTCCTGAACGAAGGACAGGAAGCACGGCGATTTTTTATGGGAGGAAGTTGGGATTTGCGCGGGTTTCGTCGGTGGTCGCTTCGCGGAAGAAATTTGTGGTTGATGAGTAACGAACTTCGGTTTCCATTTCTCGATGAATTGCATTTCCGTTTTCCGATTGGTAGTGTTGCGTTTGTTTCATTTCGCGGCGCAGTGTTCTTCGATTTGGGAAGCGTCTGGGACACAAAATACAAACAAACGCTCGGAAGTTTCGGCGTTGGGTGGCGGCTCAATTTTGCAAATGCATTGGTGCTGCGCTATGATATCGGAAAGCGGCTCGAGAATAATTTATCGAAATTGAGCAACGGTTTGTTCTATCAATTTTTCTTCGGGTGGGACTTCTGATGAAATTACGAATTACGAATTACGAATTACGAAATGCAAGAATGTTTTTCATTGTTCATTGTTCATTGTTCATTCTTGCCGGTTGTGGAGGAGTGCGGGTACAGCGACCGTTTGTTTCTCTCCCGTTTGTTGATGAACGGGAAAACGCACTTCAATTTCCTCTCGAAAAAATTTTTGAAACGACAACAGTTGCGGCGGTTCCGAAAGATGCCGGCGTATTTGCGGATTCACTACTTGTTATCGGCACCTTCAACGGCGAAGTGCGTTTCTACAATGTTCTCACCGGAAAATCGTTTGGATATTTCGATGCCGGTTCATCAGTAGGAAATGCGCCTTTGGTTGATAGTAATCGCATTTTCATTCCCTTGTTAAAGGATAAATATTCATTCGTTGCGTACGATGTCCAACAAAAAAGTATAGATTGGAAAGTTGCAATCGGTGATGTGGAAACCAAACCGCTTCTCTTGGGAAAATATATTCTTGTTGTTAATAATGAAGGAACGCTGTTTTCTTTCAACAAACGGAATGGAATTATGTTCTGGAAGTATATTTCATCAACAGCCAAGAAAGGAGTACGCGCTCACTCATCTCCGGTAACAGACGGAGTAAATATTTATTTCGGCAACGATGAAGGAACGCTGTTTTGTATCAATGGTTCGAACGGAGAACTTGTCTGGAAAAATCATTTCAATGGGAATATATTTTCAACACCCGCACTCGATAATGACAACATTTACATCACGACGAATATCGGCGAGTGTTACGCGATGAAGAAAAATTCCGGCACACTTCAATGGAAGTATAATGTCTCCTCTTCGCTGTATTCTTCCGCCACCGTAAATGCGAAACAAATTTTTCTTGCAACGACGAGCGGAAATGTTATTTCACTCGACAAAGAATCTGGGAAAGAAATCTGGAAGCAGAAATTCGATGATGTTATCAATATCAATCCGCATTTGCGGAAAAATATTCTCTACATTGGCACGTTGGGAAAAACATTATACGCGTTGGATGTTACCACAGGAGATATTTTGTGGAGTGAACAACTTTCGGGAAGAATAAAATCGAATTTACTCTCGTGGGACAACTATCTCGTTGCTTTCATCGAAGACAGAACAATTCTCGTGTTCAAAGGAAAGGAGGGTGGAAATTAACTGTGAAGAAAGTTTATAGATTATTTTTTCCTCTCATCTCTCTCTTGCTCATCGTACATCTTTTCGCATTAGCGCAGGAAATTTCTCCACCTGTCAAAATAACTTCCAACCCCATTGGGTCACATATTTTTTCAGATACAACATACCTTGGCTCTACGCCCTTGACACTTTCGCTGAAAGAGAATCAGCCCCGAATTCCGATTTCAATTTTCCCTTCCTCAATTCGTTTATGGGATGTATCGCCGCTCTTTGATACTATCGGTTCCCTCTCCGGGAAAAATAATTTTCATTTCGATTTCAAAACCGAGCAACCGAAAACACCGCGAACTTTTGCAATAGTAAAAGAGAGTGACCACAAATCGCTCACACCACACATCGCTGTAGCCGCTGGCACCGTTCTTTTCACTGCAACTGCCGCGTATTCTAAAATATATTCCGATAAATTATACCGCCAATATTTGGATGAATACTCGTCCACAGGAAAGTTGAATGCGCAAAAACGGAACAATATACGACGCTACGATACCATTTCTGCCGTTGCGCTCATTGCCGCCGAAGTGGGGTTTTTGTACTTATCTATTTCTCTCTTAAATTACTGACAAATTTTTACGAGGTAACCTTATGAAAAACAAGAATTCATTTCTGACTCCCTATTTCACGATACTTTTTCTTTTTTCCTTCCTGACGTACAGTTCTTTTTCACAAAAAAAATACGAGCGAAAATCGGTAACGGCAATCGGTGCGGTATTTTTTAAGACAGAGCCCGCGCTGGAAATCGTTTCGCTCATCAATAACCGATTGAAGTACCATCTCGAAGTTCCGCGATTTGACTACAACGAACTTTCCAAAGATGCAACGCGCGAGTTTGTAGAGAAAGGAAACCGAACGGATTTGTCTCCTTCCAGTATTCAAAAAGTGTTGGAGGAAACAATTGTTCCGCAAATTGTTCAAGCGGTGAATGCTGTTTCCGAAGAACGTGCAAAAGGAAATCTCACTGAAGAACAACTCGCGTCCGCCGCCGTTGATAAAATGAAAGGAAGCGGTTTAACTGCCGATGACGTTTTAAAAGTAATGAACTCTGCCTATCTCTATTTGCCAGTTGTAACGGAATGGACAAGTGATGAGAAAAATGCAACCATCAAAGGTTACGTTGCGTGGTATCGAGTTACGCAAAAAGGAAACACGGCAAAAGTGGAACGCGTGAATGAAGCGACGCAAATGCAGGAAGGAAATGGTAACGGCGAACCAGAACAATCGTATCGTTTGAAATCGCGCTCAGTAAATGGAACGGAGTTTGCAAAAATTATTGCTGTGAACACGTGGGCGAAAAATCTTGCCGTTGCGATGAAAAATATTTCTGCATTTAAACTTGGCGGCGAAATAAAAAGTGTGGAGGGGAAATTCGTTGAAACGAATCTCGGAACAAAAGAAGGGCTTGGAATGGATGAAGGTTACGATGTTCTCGAAGAAGAGGAAGACGATAATGGAAAAGTAAAAACGAAGAACGTCGGATTCATTCGCGCATTCAGCATCGGGAATAATACGCAAAACATAAATGAAGTTTCACGCTTTCAAACTTATATCGGTTCGGGATTTGAACGCGGAATGTCAATTCAGGAACGCGCACGATTAGGAATTGATATTTCCATTCGACCGAAGTATTTTACGTGCAACATTCCGCGATATGCAACGCCTATTATTGATTATACAACCTTTAATGCAATTTATACGAATATTATCATCAACAACATACAATATTACTTTCCGGGTTTTACTGCCGCTGAAATTACACCACAAACATTTGATGATTATCATGGTGGTCACGGATTCATTTTGAAAGACGATGCGACATCTGCAATTGGAATAGATATCAACTTCAATTGGAACATTGCAAAACTAACAAAAGTCCCGCAGTTGTTTTTGAATGTAGATGTAGCCGTTGGTGTTCCGAATGCAGAAGTGGATGGAGATGCGTTCGTTCAATCAGCAGCCTCACCGGTTTTATACAGCGGTTATCTCGGTCCAATGAAAAAGTTTTGGTTCGGAAGAATGAATTTCAATGTTGCCGGAGCGATTGGCGTTGATGTTTTCAGTTTAGAAAATTCCGATGCGCAAACGGGGGATTTTGAAAAGATGGATTTCACCGCGCCGGGAATTAAACTTGATGCAGGAATCGAATATCTCATCAATCCCGACTTGACGTTCAACATTGGAGTCGGTTACAAAGCCGCGCTTTCTCCAATTGTAGCAGAAGTAAAATTCAAAGATGAGAAAACGATTGATATTTCCGATTTGCTTTCATCGAATACGTTCTTCTCCGGTTTCAACGATGTGAATATGAGCGGCGTAAATATCTCTGTGGGAATTTCGTATGCGCTTCCATCGCTTCCATTCGACCCGTTTGCACAAATCTCGGCGTGGGATATTGACTATTGAGAAGAATCTTGGTGTCTTTGTGCCTTGGTGTTTAAATTTTTTACCACAAAGACACCAAGACACAAAGAAAAATAAATTTTCAAACATCATAAGAATAAACACAATGAAAAAAATACCTCTTATAATTATTATCTCCTTGATTACGTTCATTTCTTGCTCAACAACATCCATCGTCGCGCAAAATGCTCCGAAGTCAATGCAAGCGACGTTTGTAGAAAGTTATTCGCCAACGGAAGTTTCCATTCGCGCGTGGGGAATTGGTAGCGATGTTGATAACGCGGAAATTGATGCAAAGAAATCAGCAATTTATTTTGTCCTCGTTTCTGCGACTGACCCATTGTTGCAAACAAGCGAAGAGAAAAGTTCTTTCGAGCAAATGAAAGAACAATTTTTCGCAAAAGGAAGTTACGAACAGTACATCATATTTTTGGGTGCGGATATTTTGAATCGCGTGAAAACTAAAGAGGGAGTGAAAGTGGAAAAACTTGTTCGCGTGAATAAAGAAAAACTTTCCAAAGATTTAGCCGAGAAAGGAGTTTTGAAATCGCGCGAAGAAGTTACTGCAAACATTGGCAATCCGATGATTATGGTGTTGCCCGAAGTTGCGAAAGGAGAAAATCCAATTGAGAAATTGCAAAAAGATGCGAACGTAAAAATAGGCGCGGAAGTAATCGAAAGTTATTTGACTGCGCGAAAATACGATGTACAAGTTCCGGAACAAATGAATGTATTGAACGAACTTACTTCAGCGCAAAATCAAGTTGCAGGAAACGAAGAGGATATTGCGTATCAACTTGCATTATCCATCGGAAGTGATGTGTATATTACGTTCAACGTAAAAATTGAAAAAGGTTCGATTGGAAAAAAGGGAGTTGTCGGTTGTCGCGCGTATGAAACGACAACGGCAAAACTTCTTGGAACGGAAACAGGATATTCTCCCGAACGCCCATCTGTTCCCGATGCGGCGGTGATTGAAGAAGCAATGAACGATGCGATTGATAAAGTGTTGAGCCGCATTTCCGCCTATTGGAAAGAAGATGCATCGCGAGGACAACAATACAAACTGATATTCAACATTACAGGCACGTTTGACGATGCATACGTCATTTCCGACGCAATTGATGACGTTCTCGGAACAATGACAACGCAAAAGAAACAAAACATTGCAACGGAGAAAACTGTGGATTATATTATCTGGCAAAAAGAATTTGAAAGCACATCGAAACTGTTTCGTGAATTGGATAAGCGATTGAAAGAGAATACCGATTTCAGTGGCGCAAATGCAAAGTTGAAACGTGTGAATGTCAATCGAAAACTTATTTTAGTGTCAATTGAGAATGGAGAATAAACTATGAAGAAATTAAAAATGAAAAATGAAAAGTTAAAAACTATAATCAGTAATCTGAAATCTGTAATCGTATCATTCGTCATTTGCATTTTCTTTATAGGAAGTGCAAACGCACAAATTCCAAGTTGGTATTTGGAAAGAAAACTTCCGCAATATTCATTAGATGAATTTTGGATAGGTGTTGGAAGTGCAAAAGGAACAGATAACGTTGCAATGGAACAAGCGACCAACAATGCAAGAAAAGATATTGCGGCGCAATTTAAGGTGAGTGTGTCTTCCCGTATCAGTACACTGCAATCCGAAATGCGGATAGGTGATAAATCAACGCTTTCTTCCTCCATAGAAAATAAAACAACAAGTGTGATTGATGCCGTGGAGTTAGTAGGTTTGCAAACGGTGAAAACGGAACAGTTAAAAAATGAGAATCAAACGTACGTGCTTGTTGCGTTAGAGAAATCCGTATTTCGCTCTTATCTGAAAAATGCGCTCGATATGCAAGTTGAAAGGGTGCAGTCTGTGCTTGGGACGGCGAATGCACAAGCGTCACGAGCGGAAGTAAATGCTGCATTGAACTCGTATCTTGCGACGCAAAGTTTTACTGAGGAATTTTTTCCCGATTTGTTCTTTTATAATGGAATCGCAGATTCATTTTACCGTCTTCCGGTTGAATTGACCTCGGAAGAAATTGATGGAAAAATGAAGGCATACGTGAGCGGCATATCATTATCCGTAATTCGAGGAAATAAACAGAGCGGTGAGACAGGAAAGAATCTTCCCCTTCCGTTAGAAACAAAGGCAATTCTGAAAATAGATGGTAAGGATGTACCACTCAAAGGAGTGAACATACATTATAAATTGGGAAACTTGACTTTGGAAAAAGTTGTAACGAACGATGAAGGCGTTGCGCGACATACATTCCTCGCGCAATCGGAAGCGACAAGCGGCGGGAAAGGAAAAGTAGTTGCTTTCGTTGATATTGCGGGGGGTGGAACATCACTCCGTTCATTCATAACAAAAAATACTACGTGCGAATTTGAGTTTACCCTTGCACAATCTGCGTTTTTATGCGCGGTGGAAATAAGCGGAGCGGGAAGTTTAAAAATAAAAGACGGTCTTCGGAAAAAAATAATCCAATCGTTGGAAAAAAACGGCGCAACTATTACCGAGGATGCGCCTTTCCTTGTAAAAGGTACACTTGCATTGGGAAACAGCAGTTCGACGGAAGGAATGGGCGGCATCCTTTATACACAGGAGATTTTACTCTCGATAGAAATTTCAGAGACAAAGACGAACAAAATAATGGGGACTCTCTCCGTAACGGCGAAAGGGTTTTCAAAAAATAGTGCTGAAGCAGTTGAAAAAGGAATCAGCAACATCAAGGTTCCAAGTAAAGAATTGGGTGAAGCGATGGCAAAAGCTCGTGATGGGGTGAAATAAGTATTTCTTGAAACAAGAGATTGTTGTCAGGAGGATTTCGAGGGAAATCTATTCAACATCATTTTTTTCAATGTAAGTATGAAAGAAAATCTATGTTTTATTTTCGTACTCTTATTCTTGCTGCAACTTTGTTTCTTTGTTCTTCCGGAACTATTTTCTCTTCCATCCCGGCAAAAAAAAAAAAAATATCCTCTCACATTCAAGCGATGATGGATTCTGTGTCTGCGACAGATGCTTGCATCTATCAAAACACTTTTGCTCCCGGCGCGAATGATGTTAAATTTGGCTCTGGTAATTTTCTTTCCACGAAAATAAAACTTTGACCATCAAAGTAATTTATCTGGAAATAAAATAAAGTTTCTCAACTGCCATCACGGGAGTTTCGGATGTCAGCGTGGTGTTTCCAGATGACGTTCGGGGAGTTCCGGATGTCAGCGTGGTGTTTCCAGATGACGTTCGGGGAGTTCCGGATGTGAGCGTGAGGTTTTCGAATGACATTCGGGGAGTTCCGAATGAAAAGCGGGGAAGTTCGGACGAGGTATCGGGAAGTTACGGCGTGGTATCAGGAGTTCCGGATGTGAGCGTGGGGTTTTCGGATGACGTTCGGGGGTTTCCGGATGAAAAGTGGGGAAGTTCGGACGAGGTATCG
>JAGXRH010000028.1 GCA_018335975.1 Ignavibacteriales bacterium | reverse complement strand
ATGTATTCGCCTTGTTCAGAAGTATTTCGTTGGGGCTGTGTTGAAAGATTCCATTCCCACAACCCACGAATGTTTACCGGTGCGGAAATAGAGGCAAGTCCAGCGCCATTTCCATCCTCGATAAGACTGTTCAGATAAACACTTACTTCGTTTGTAGAAAATTTTTTATGCCAACGGTCGTCTTTCCAAAGATATAATCCGCTTAAAGTGTTTATCCAAATATTTCCGCTCTTTGTCCGGTACAAATTTTGAGTTTTTCCTTTTGTGACATTTTCCTGTGGCGTAAACGGATGCGATGAGCCATTTTCGAAAAGAAATAATGAATATCGTGAATGTATAAGTATCGTATTTTTTGAAAAGTTGACTGCATTTAAAACACCCTGCGATAGAAGTTGGAAACCTTTTTGATTTCCATGGTATAATTTCCCATTGATGGCGACAAGAATTGAATTTTCGTCTCCTTCATTCATTACGGAAGGGAAGCCAGGTGGAAGTCCTTTAGTGCTGTCAATCGGAATCCATTGATAATTATCGAAGTAGGCAATTCCCTCCGAAGTGTTTACCCAAACTACTCCATCTTTTGTTTCAAGAATATTCTGAATGTTGTTCGAAGGAAGTCCGCTGGAAGTTGTAAATTGTATCCATCGCCATTCTTCAGAAAATTTTTCATTCTGTGAAATCAGCGGAGAGAAGAACAACATCAAATAAAAAACTATTGACGGGATCCGAAAAAAGTATAAATGTTTGAAAAAAAATTTCATCGGTTAAGTCGTTCTAATATTTTTTGCGCAATCAGGACAGATACCATGACTCACAACGGCATCCGTGGTATGCACAAGATAATCTTCCACACGGCTCCAATAGCCGGTATCATCGCGTACTTTTTTACACCACGCACAAATTGGGAGAAGTCCGGTGAGCGTTTTTACTTTTGACAGCGCGTCTTGAAGAGAAACAATAACTTTCTGTAATTCTGCTTCCGCTTCTGTTTTTTCGGCAATTTCTTCATTGAGTTTTTTATTGATGATTCCGAGTTCTATCGTTCGCTCGGCAACCCGCTGCTCCAAATCATAATTGATATTCCGAAGCGCTTTTTCTGCTTGCGTACGAGCGTTATTTTCCCGGTGAATGAGAACGATTGCGCCGCTCAGAAAAATAATGGCAATGAGCGTTCCAAGAAATATAATCGCAATTGTTGTTTTGGTTGAAGACGTAACCAATGCACTATTTGTTTGGAGGAGAATAATTTCTTCTTTCTCGAGAGCAAAGGCGTTAATCCGAACGCTTTCCATTATCCCCCTTTCCTTTTCCCTTTGAACAGTATCTTTCGTATTATGGAATCCGTCTTTCTCGTACGTTTGAAGACGATGTTTTGAAAATTCAAGTTTTTGATTAACGAGTGAGGTAAGTTGCGTGAGGAGGACAGATTGTTGTGTGTAGTTCTTTAAAAGTGTTTCTAAATTGTTGAGTTCCGCCTGAATTGATTGGGTTCCTGAAAAATAGGATTCGAGAAATTCTTTTTCACCTGTCATTACATATCCGCGCTCGCCGACCTCGACATCCTTGAGTTGGGAAAGTATTTTATGCAGCGATAATTGAGCCGCATACGAACGGCGGCGTAATTCAACTGCATCAAGGAGATTGCTGATACTTTGATACGAGAAATAACCAATCGTTACCAACATCAGACCCGCTATTGCCGAACCGATGTATATTTTTTGAAGGAAAGAAAAACGCATTGAGTGCTCTAAAACTGTATAAAAAATCGCTTTGAATATAAAAAAAATGCCGGGAGAAAATCGGCATTGAATAATTATCGTTTTGTTTCATTCCAGAGGGGACAAAGCAATGGCTCTTTTCCTCTTGAGTTTTTCTCGAATAAACTACTACACATCGCAAGTTCAATGGGTTCATTGTTCACTTTTTTGAGAACCAAATCAGCGAGACACTCAATAAATTTTGGAGAATCATTGAGTGCAGGCATCATTTCAAATTGCTTGATTCCGAGATGTTCCGCTTCTTCACGCGCTTCGATGTTGATTTCGTGCAGTGTTTCAATATGTTCCGTTACAAACGCAACCGGAATGACAAGTAAATTTTTTCTTCCGCGTTCTGCGAGTTGTCGAATTGTTCCGTTCAGTGATGGTTTCAACCATTGTGCGGGTCCGACTTTACTTTGATAGCATAATGTGTTCGGCGATTTCCATTTTCCTTTTTGCAATACAAGTTTTACGGTTTCTTCAATATGTCGCTGATATGGGTCGCCTTCTTTGATTAAACTCACCGGAACTCCATGCGCTGAAAAAACTAAATCAAATTCACTCGCATCGAGGTGAGAAAACTTTTTCACAGCGATGTTGATGTTCTCGACAATTGCTTCAACATATTTCGGATGATTGTGATAACAGCAAACAGATGCAGTAGGAATCGAAGTATATTTTTTTCGTTTGCTCACTTTCCTCCATTCTTTGAAACTCGAAAACGTTGTTGCTTTGGAATACTGCGGATATAACGGTAGTAAAATAATCTTAGAAAAATTTTCTTTCTTCATTTCATCAATCGCTTCAAACGTAAACGGTTTCCAATATCGCATTGCTACGAATACTTTTGCTGAAATCGTTTTGTTGAGTTCTTTTTCCAAAGCAACTGCTTGTGCATTGGTAAGTTCAAGTATAGGAGATTTGCCACCGATTTCTTCGTAGTGTTTCGATGCAATTTTTT
This sequence comes from Ignavibacteriales bacterium, assembly GCA_018335975.1. Classification (GTDB taxonomy): domain Bacteria; phylum Bacteroidota; class Ignavibacteria; order UBA10030; family F1-140-MAGs086; genus JAGXRH01. The sequence continues at coordinate 14,754 of JAGXRH010000028.1, read as the reverse complement.
TTCTGCGTGAAGAAATAAGTTTCGCAAGTGGACGACGCGCAAGAAACGCTCCGGGGAAATTGATAATATCGGGGTCGCAAAATAATTTGTAGAGAAACGGTTCCACCGATTCCAACGAATCCGGTCCTCCCAGTTGAAATAATACGACTGCAATTTTTTCGTTTGAACTCATTTAATCTTCAATCTTCAATCTAAAATCTAAAATATAAAATTCCTAAACCCACTCTTTTGGATTTTGAAGAACTTGTAATAACATTTCTTCGCGTGAATTTTTCTGCGGCGAAAAATCGTATTTCCATTTCACTTCCGGCGGCAACGACATCAATATTGATTCTGTTCGTCCTTGTGTTTCCAAACCGAATAATGTTCCTCTATCGTACACCAAATTAAACTCCACATATCTTCCACGGCGAATGAGTTGCCATTCTTTTTCATGTTCGGAATATGATTCGTGTTTTCTTTTCTTTACAATGGGGATGTACGCATCGAGAAAACTATTTCCCACATCTTGAACAAAAGAAAATGTTTTTTCTAAATCATCTTTCAAATAATCGAAAAATATTCCGCCGATTCCGCGCACTTCGTTTCTGTGTTTGATGAAAAAATATTCGTCGCACCATTTTTTGAAACGTGGATAAAAATTTGAGTCGTGTTTATCGCAAACATTTTTTAAAACAGAGTGAAAATGTTTCGCATCTTCTTCGAACAAATAATACGGCGTTAAATCCATTCCGCCGCCAAACCACGCATCGCCGTTTTCTGCGAATGCATCCCCTTGGGACAATTGCAGAAAACGAACATTCAGATGTGTAGTCGGTATCATTGGTGAATATGGATGAATAACAAGCGAAACTCCCGTTGCAAATATTTTTTGCGACGCAACATTCAGTTTCGTTGCAAGCGGTTCCGAAAGCGAAGAAGTAATTGCAGAAAAATTTACACCCGCTTTTTCAAACACATATCCGTTTTGAAGAATATGAGTTTTTCCACCACCGCTCTCGCTGTGTTGCCAAGCGTCTTCAATAAATTTTCCTTTTCCATCAACATCTTCCAATTTTTTGCAAATCGTATTTTGAAGTTGTTCGAAGTATGTTTGAACACGTTCTCTCATCAAACTATTCTTTGTTTTTTTTGGGAAAATTTTTTCAGAAAATTTATTTTGTTTAAAAAGGGACTTAAAAATACAGAAACTTACTTTTGAATTTTTCTTTTTCTCAATTATTAATTTTTGAACTCAACGATAAATGTCTTGGTTATTTTATAAAAGATTTGTTGATTAATAGTAGAAATAATTGAATCCTTATCAATAAACTTAATTCAAAAATAACTTTATGAAATTAACACTTTATGCAATAATCACTTTATTACTCATCGTAGTTCAAACAAACTATTCACAAACCAAAACTACTCCTCGAACAATTTCGTTTCAAGGAGTATTAATGGATTCTTCAAATCATCCTTACCCCAATAATAAATATCAATTTGTTTTCCGTTTTTATGATTCGGAAAATGGTGGAAATCTTCTTTGGGAATCTTCTGCTGAGTCTTTACAAACTGAAAGCGGTTTGTTCAATACTCAATTAGGAAAAAATCCACCATTCAACACCTTACTGAAATTTGATACTCAATACTGGTTGAGTTTGCAAGTAAATGGAATGCAAATGCCAAAACGTATTGAACTAACAAGTGTTGGACGAAGTGTTTCTTCCGGTTACGCCGACAGTTCAAAATATTCAGTTCGTTCTGACACAGCAAGGTTTGCTTTTACTTCAATTCCTCAAACTTATGTTGACAGTTCTCGCATTTCTGGAACAGTGCCGAACAACTCAATTACAACTGATAAAATTATAAACAGAACAATTAGAACGGAAGATGTTGATACTAATTTTAAATCTCCAGATGCAAAAATTGCAGATACGGTTCGACATTCTCCACCAACTTCTTTAAGTGAAGGTTCTGTTACTTCTTCTCACATTCAAAACGGAACAATTACATCGGATGATATTGCCGATACTACTATCAAAACTTCTAATATTAAAAATGCAAGTATTATAAAAGATAAAATTGCCAATAGCTCAATCACGAAAGAAAAAATAGCGGATAATGAAGTTACGCGAAATAAAATTGAAGATAATTCTATCAACGAATCTAAACTTGAGCATGAAAGTGTAACTTCTGATAAAATTCGTGACAGTAATGTAACGAGTTCTAAAATCGGAAGAAATGCAGTGAATAGTATAAACATAAACGATAATGCAATTGAAACACGTCACCTTTCTGCAACAATTAAAATTCCAAACGCAGATTCAATTAGTCATATTGGTGTTTCAAAAACAGCAGAAGCTAATTCCTTATTTCCTTTAAACGCTTATGGAGACTTTGAATTACAAACTAACCCTACATTAGGGAAAAAAACTAATTATATCTCTCTTTTTTCATCTTGGATAAAACCAACGGGCAAATTTGTCAATCTTTCCAAAACTATTGCAGACGCTGGTTTAAGTTATGCTGTTGAAGGCATTGCAGATTTTGTAACTGGTATAGGTGTTCATGGTGATGGACGTAAAGTTGGAGTGTTTGCTGAATCCGAAAATGGCAATGCAGTTGAAGCATTTAGTGATAACGGAAATGGAATTGTTGCTACATCTCCTACCGGATATGCAGCAAAATTTATAGGAAAAGTTGATATTAGTGATGCAGTAACAATGGGTAGTACTCTTTCTTTGACTGGCGCATTTTCTGGGAACTTAATAAATGCGTATAAACTCAATACAACAGGGCGAGTTGGTATTGGCGTTGAAGCTTCAAATGTGAATGCTGACTTGCACGTAAGAAATACAAGCCAATCCGATGATGGAAACGCTAATATCATGTTAGAGTCACGAGGTGGGTCACTGAGAGGAAAGCAATGGAATTTAGTTTCTAAAAATAATAGCGATAGTGCATTTACAATTTATGAAGTTTCCGCAAATAGAGATAGGTTTACAATTTTACGTGGCGGAAGCATTGGGATTGGAGGAGCTTTAAGTGTTGGAGGAAATTTAATTGTCGGTGGATTTACATTGCCTTCTTCTGCTCCAAGCGGGTATGTGCTTACGAAAGATGAATTTGGAAATGGAACATGGAAACAAGCATCAGGAGGGAGTGGTATAAGTGGCAGTGGTAGTTTAAGTTATATTCCAAAATTTTCAGGCTCAACATCACTTTCAAATTCTCTATTATACGATGATGGAACTAACATTGGCATTGGAACAACTAGTCCAAGTGCAAGATTTCATGTTTCAAATAACACAAGCACGAATGGAATACTCGGTGAAACTTCTACTGGGTACGGTGTTAGAGGATATAGCAGTTCAAGTGGCTACGGTGTTTCTGGGTATAGTTCTTCTGCTTATGGTGGTTATTTTGAAACAGGAAGTTCGTCTTCTTTTGCTTTAGTTGCGAGATCCTATAATGGAATCGCTTCCAATCCAGCATTCTACGCGACAGGAAACGCTATAATTGATGGAAATCTAACCTTGAGCAATGGCAGTATTAGTGTAACTTATACTGGTGGTGGTGCCGTAAACGTAGTTAATTCAACTACCAATGGTACTTATGCTGCTATCAGTGGGAAAAGTACATCATCAGGTCCTGGAGTCAGAGCGGAAAATACGGGCGGGGGTTATGCTCTTCGTGTTGAAGGTACATCATTTTTTACTGGAGCAAAAACTGGTTACGTTGCAGACATATGTAAAAGAGATGACAATACATTAGAAGAAGGCGACATAGTTGAAGTTTCTGGGGTAAGCGACTCATTTGTTAGTGATATGATTCCTATGATGAAGGTAAAAAAATGTCATGAATCAAACTGTACAAAGATAGTCGGAATTGTGGATGGGAGCAATGGGTTTAGTAATGATACATTGCTTGTCGTCACGCTCGGTGCTTATAGAAAAATCAAAGTTGATGCCTCTTATGGCTCTATACAAGTTGGGGATCTTTTAACAAGTTCAAATACTCCGGGCTATGCTATGAAAGCGACAGAACCAAGATTAGGTGCAATCATTGGAAAAGCCCTCGAACCCTTAACTTCGGGAACTGGAAATATCAAAGTCTTTGTGAGCTTGAAATAATTATTCAAATAATCTATTACTTTTTAAGATACTCTTATGAAAAAAATATTCTTAATTACTACACTTATCTGGATTCACTCTTTTTCTTTATCTCAAAATGCAAAAGTAAATTGGTATTCATTTAATGCCGGTTTTGGCAACACAACAAATCAAAACACAAAAGTTGTTTCAGTTGTTGATCAATCTCTTATTGGTTCATCTCAAACAGCAAACGTAAAAATTGAGAGTGGTTTTTTGTCTCCGTTTTCAACTACAATAGTTTCTGTCAATGAGCCAAAGGATGTACCAAAATCATTTTCGTTATTGCAAAATTTTCCTAATCCTTTTAATCCAATTACAACAATAAAATTCTCACTTGCAAAATCAACTTTTGTAAGTTTAAAAGTCTATAACATTGTAGGAGAGGAAATTGCACGGTTAGTTTCGGAAGAACTGCAAGCAGGAAATCATCAAGTAATTTGGAATGCAGATGGTTTTGCAAGTGGAGTGTATTTTTATCGCTTGCAAACAGAGGAAGGAAAATTTACACAAGTAAAGAAGTTGATACTGCTGAAATAGAAAGAAGGAGTAATGGAGTTGTGGAGTGATGGAGCAATAATTTTCAATTCTCCAATCCTCCATTACTCCAACACTCTATAAAATTTACTTGTGATGATACTTTTTACTTTCTTCCTTCACCGTTTCTACAAGCAATTTTGCATTTTCTACTGGTGTATTCGGTAAGATACCGTGACCAAGATTGAAAATATGTCCATCCCCGCTTCCGAATTTTTCTATAATATTTTTTGTCTCGTTCACAATCGCTTCCGGTTTGGAAAGCAAAACAATCGGGTCGAGATTTCCTTGTATTGCAGTTCTCCCGCCGACAATATATTTTGCAACAGAAATATCCATCGTCCAATCAATGCCGACGACATCGCAATTTGTTTTCACCAAATCATCAAGCCACATTCCACTTCCCTTTGAAAAGAAAATAATTGGAATTGTGTTGCCGAATTTTGCTTTCACATCAAAAATTATTTGCTGAACGTATCGCAGAGAAAATTCGCGAAGCATTTCGTAACTCAACATTCCTCCCCACGTATCAAAAATTTGAATTGCATCTGCACCCGCTTCAATTTTTGCAATGAGATAATGCGAAACAGAGCGCGCAATCTTTTCCAACAGTTTGTGCGAAAGTTTTGGCTCGTTAAATAACATCGCTTTTGCTTTTACAAAATCTTTCGTTCCATTTCCTTCCACCATATACGCAAATAATGTCCACGGTGAACCGGCAAAACCAATCAATGGAACACGGTCGTTCAGCATTTTTTTTGTGAGCGAAACTGCGTCGAGAACGTATTTCAATTTTTCCGTTGGTTCGGGAATAATCAGTTTATCTACATCACTTTCGGAAGAAATAGAAGTTTCAAATTTCGGTCCGCTTCCTTCGTTCACAAATAATTTCATTCCCATCGCTTCGGGAATTACGAGAATGTCGGAAAAAATTATCGCCGCATCAACGCCGACAATATCTACCGGTTGAATCGTAACTTCTGCAGCAAGTTCGGGAGTTTTGCACATCGTGAGAAAATCAGACTTCGCACGAATCGCGCGATACTCTGGCAAATATCTTCCCGCTTGGCGCATCATCCAAATGGGTGTACGTTCGGTGTGTTGTTTGAAACATGCGCGGAGGAATAAATCGTTTTGTAATTTCAAAGTTATAAATGGTTTGAGTTTTGAGGTTTGAGATTTGTGTTAAAAAGTTCATCAATAAAAAAAAGTGAAGAAGAATTGATTCCAATTTCTTCACACGCTTTTTTTGTCGTGTTGCCGATAACTGCAATTTGTATTGTTTTCATTTCGATAAAATTAGGAAATATTTCTTTGAAATGTTTTACGCTTGATGGAGAAAAGAATGTTACAATATTGATTTCATTGTTTGAAAGTTGCTTCCAGATATTCTGCTTTGAAATTTCATCAATTGCCTGTTTTATTGTTTGATAGACAATGATTGAATCAATTTCAATTTTATTTTCTTTGAGCGTTTGTTCAATTGATGAGTCAGATAAATTTCCGTGTGGGAAAAGAAATTTTCGGTTTAATTTTGAAAGATTCTTCGCTTCGCTCAGAATGACACGATGAACAATTTCTTTTGCTAACGATTGAGAATCAAATATTTTCGGTGAATCAGAAACGTGAAAACCATAACTCGCAACCGCATCTTTCGTTTTGTCTCCAACAGTATGAAATATTTTGTCATTCAATTTATCAAGTGAACTTATTTCTTGCATTCGTTGGAAAAAATACCGAACGCCGTTTCCGCTTGTGAAAATAATATCCGTATATGTTTCAATTCGTGCAATTACATCGTCAACTTCATTCCAAGAAATTGGTTCGGTGATTTCTATTGTCGGAAAGAAAATCGGTTCGTAGCCAAGTTTTACAATTCGCTCTGCAAATTCTAATGCTTGTTCTTTTGTGCGAGTAATTAAAACTTTCATTGTATAAGTTCTTCGACTTCACTTCGTTGGCTCAGAACGACGAAAAGTGTACGTCACAGTGAGCGCAGTGAAACGAAGTCGAACTGTTACTTTCTTATTTCATCAAGAATTTTATTGCCGCCTTTTGCAAGCAATGTTTCCGCAAGTGAAATTCCAAGCGATTCCGCCTCTTCAATTTTTCCGTTTACAGAATCACGTAACAAAATTTTTCCATTCAAACTTGCAATCAATCCATCGAGAAATAATTTATCATTGACCAAATGCACATTTGCTCCAATGGGAATTTGACATCCTCCTTCAAGTCGTCGGAGGAAAGCACGTTCTGCTTTTACACAGATTTCCGTTTCGTTGTGATTTAATTTCATAACGACCTCGATGGTTTGTGTGTCATCAATTCTCGTTTCAATTCCGATTGCTGCTTGACCAACTGCGGGAAGTAAAATATCAGTGGAAATAATTTCTGCAATTCTGTTCTCGTAATTCATTCGTTTCACACCGGCATACGCAAGAAGCATTGCGGTCCAACTTGATTCATCGAATTTCTTGAAACGCGTATCAACATTTCCACGTAAATCAATAATTTGTAAATCATTTCTGTAATGAAGTAACTGCGATGTTCTTCGTAAACTTCCGGTTGCAGCTATTGCATTTTTCGGAAGTTCGGAAAGTTTCAAATTGTTTTTTGAAATCAAAACATCGTTCGGTTTTTCACGTTCTAAAACGCTTGCTAATGTTAATCCGTTGGGTAGTTGTGTCGGCAAATCCTTTAAACTGTGAACAGCGAAGTCAATTTCTTTTTTGAGCAATGCATTTTCCAATTCTTTTGTGAATAATGCTTTGTCGCCGATTTGTGAAAGCGGTGAATCAAGAATTTTATCTCCCGTTGTTTTGATAATATTGATTTCAAAGATGATTTCCGGAAAATATTTTTCGAGCTGCGATTTTACAAATTCCGTTTGCCACACAGCGAGTTTGCTTCCGCGTGTTCCGATGACGATTTTAGTTTTCATTTAGGTTTCTTTTTTATCCAACGAAAATAAATGATGCACAATCGTGCTCAATGTCGCTTTATCAATATTTGCTAACCCGTTCGTGTGTTCTTTCATATTTACTGTTGGCGTATGCAACAACTTGTTGATAATTGCTTTTGTTACGGCATCAATATGTTCAATTTCTTTACCGGAAAATCTATGTTGGTACTTTTCAATTTCCATTGTCCGCACCGCTTCAAACTTATCGCGAAGTAATTTTATAGTCGGTGTTACTTCGAGCGATTGATACCAATGCTGAAAAGCGTGAAGTTCCTCACTAATTATTTTCTGCACTTTCGGAATTTCTGAAAGCCGCCGCTGCCTGTTTTGTTTCGAGATGATTTCGAGCGAATCCATATCCTCGAGAAAAACATTATCTATATTTTTTACGTTCGGGTCTATATTTCTCGGAACGCCGATATCCACAATTAATAAAGGTTTTGATGAACGAAGCGCCATTGATTTTTTTACCTGCGCTAGATTCAATACATATTCAGAAACGGAAATTGAACTAATTACAATGTCAACTTCGTGTAATTTTTCCGAAATCATTTCAAGGGGAATTGCTTTGCCTTTAAATTCGAGCGCAAGTTTTTCCGCTTTTTCAATTGTTCGGTTTGCGATGATGATATCATTGATTCCCTGTTCGGCTAAATTTTTTGCTGAAAGTTCGGCAGTTTCTCCCGCGCCAATTAACATCGCTCTCTTTTTGGATAAATCATCGAATATCTTTTCCGCAAGTTCAACCGCAGCGTAACTCACGGAAACAGCGCCGTCATTGATTTTCGTTTCCGTCTTTGCGCGTTTGCTTGTGTGAAAGGCGGAATGAAAAAGGTGGTGAAGCAACTGTCCGACCGTTCCGTTCTGAACAGCAAGTTCGTACGCATCTCGCACTTGTCCGATGATTTGGTCTTCGCCAATCAAGAGGGAATCAATTCCTGACGCGACTTCGAATAAATGATGGACTGCATTACCCGAACGTTGTACATAAAAATGATTCCTGCTGATGGAATCGTGCGCGGATTTTTTTTCTATCAGATAATTGATGAGCGGTTCATCATTCACCGGTTCGTTTGCAGGAATTCCAACAAGTTCCGTTCGGTTGCAGGTGGAAAGTAACACGACTTCCTTAAAATAGAGTTTTCCCAGTTCCGCAAGAATCGCCTGTATTTCTTCCTGACGAAAATATAATTTCTCTCGCAGTTCTACCGAAGCGGTTTTATGATTGAGACCGATTAAAATTAAATCGTGCATTTGCAAAAGTAATTCGTCAATGGTCATTAGGCATTTGTAAATCGAAACCTACAAATGACAAATTACCATTGACCAATGACATTTTAATAAAACTTATGAAATCCGGAAATAACATTGGACAATGCCATTGAAAGAAACGTAATAACAAAACCAAAAATGGAGAGCAAAGCAATTTTTTTCCCTTGAAATCCCAAAAATTTTTTGGCTGCAAGTCCGATAGCGTAGAGCATCCAAATAAAAAATGTTCCCAAAACTTTAGCATCGCCGTATGAAATATCCGGAAACGCCTGAGGGAGCCAGATAAAACCAACAACAATTACAAACGTAAGGGCGACAAAACCAACGAGTGTAGATTTGAACGTGAGGGACTCCAGCGATTCGAGATTGGGGAGATTGCGGTAGATATTATCAAACGTTTTTGAACGAAGTTTATTGTATAAGATAATGTAGAGTAAACCATAAATTGCCGAAAGCGCAAACGCGGAATAGCCAAGCAACGCAGAAACGATATGAAAGGCGAGTAATTCGCTTTGCAAAACATCATTCATTCCATAATGATTCGGAGCGAACAATGAGGAGATTGTTACCAGAACACTGGAGATAGCGAGGACAAAAAAACCGGTATTCTTTACGTGAGAAATTATTTCTGTGAAAATGTATGCGCCCGCAAGCGTGAACCCGATAACACCGAGGAGTTCCAGCGAAGAAGTAACGGGGATGTGTTGTAATTCCGCAGTCCGTAAAATAAAAAAAACGAAATGGAGAAGGAGAGAAACGCCGAGATACGAACTTTTGAGTTTCCCTGAACGTAAATCGTTATTAAAAAATTCTCTGCCGTATCTCCATGCAGTCGCAAAGTAGAGGAGGGGAATAAGATATTGTAAAACGGTGATGATGAAGAGCATTATGTCAATCGTAAAATCGGCGCAAAATATACGAAGTTGGGCGGGAAATGATTCTTTCTTTCATTATTTTATCAAAGATGAAACGAACTGTTTTAAAATGATAATTTCGCATCGCTATTTTTGAAAAATTTGCTCATAATTGCAATAATGTGAGAGTACAAATTTAGACCAAATAGTACAATTATCAATTATTGTGCCAAAATACTCGGACAAATTACGAAAGAATTTTAGGAAGAAACTTAAAAGGAGTTTAATAACGCAGCGGTTGGTTGAACATTCAAAGTACACACACAGGTGGTGCATCGTTCGAGTTTATTATTCTGCACGTCTTTTCTTAGAGAACGAATTTGCGAATTGTTCACTAATTGGCTCAGTGTGTTTTGTCTGACGTTGCCAAATGTTGGTAAGAAGAAACAGGGTTGAATTTCTCCCGTCGAAGTGATGACGGTGGAAACATTCGGCGCATTGCAGTAATTTTGAGGAAATGTATTTTTGCCGAGCAATGCTTCAAAATATTGAACGCGATTGAGTAAACTTTCCGGGGTATCAGAAATAAATTTTGTTTCAAAATCGTGTTTATGTTTTTCAATCATTGTCGTAACAATTTCCCGAAACTCAATCACTTCTTCCTCATTCAAAATAATTTCTTGTCTATTGGCGATTAACTCTTTATTGAACCGACCAAAACTATCGGAGAGTACATCAACGGGCAAAAAAGAAATGCGATTCACACCGATTGATTTTGCGAAGTCAATCATTGGTGAAATCAATCGGAAATTTCTCTTTTGCAAAACTGTGCGGATAGAAAGTTGGGGACGATTGGAGATTGAAACAACTTTTTTTACTCCTTTGATAATCTGGTCGAATGCTTCAAGTCCGCGAATTGAGTTATGAATTTCTGCAGTTGGTCCGTCGAGAGAAATAATGATTTCGGAAAAATATTTTCCGATTTCTGTGAAACGTTTTTCTAAAAGTAATCCATTCGTGAGGAGCGTTTGTTTTACGTTGAGTTTAGAAAATGCATCGCAGATATTCGGAAAATCTTTTCTGAGTAACGGTTCACCGCCAGAAAAAACAATGTGGCGTAATCCAAAGTCAGAAAGTTGTTTCGCAAGTTGTTGAATTTCAGAAAGTGTAAGTTCATTCGGCATTGATTCGCGATACGAACACATTACGCATTGCAAATTGCATCCTTCCGTTACGTACAGAATTACAATAGGAAGCGAATAAACACGGTTGGAGAGTGTGTTAAGGAAAGCTGAGAAGTTCACACTGCTAATTCGAACGTGTGAAAATTAAAACGCGTAGATGGCAGAAATATTCCAATCACGTATTTCCGTAAGATTGCCTTTGCTCAGAAAATCTGCACGAAAATTATCAAACAGTTTGTATCCAATTCCAAATGAGACAGTCGAATAACTAAGCCACGTGTTAGAAAATTCTGAAAACTTTTCGTTTGATTCTATCTTTCTAGTATTCTGGGATAGACTTACTACCCATCCAGTGCGAAGATGAAAACCGTTAAAGAGTTCAGTTTCAAGAGCAAGTGGAATTGCAAACCGAAACGTTGAAACCGTGTGTTCCGTCTTTATTTTTTTCGTTAGTTGAAAGTCCTTGCTTAAATATGATGTATCGGGTGAAGAATATGTTCTTAATTCCGAATCAATATAAGCGTAATTTACCACATAGTCATATTGCTTTTGACTAAAATTTGCAGTGCTGGCAATAACGAGAAGGAAATTGTTAACGGTAAAATTCCAGCTTGCGCCAGCATTCAATCTATATGCAAATCCATCAGGAGGAGCAGTAAATGTTTCGGTTTCAATTTTGTCACGACTGCTTGTGTCTGTCGAACTTTGGTAAAAGTAATAATCCTTAGAATCAGAATTATAACTATCAGTCGAAGAGAAAAAAGAGACGCTACCGCCTATTTGCGTAGTGAAAAGCGAGGATAAGTTAGTGGCGTCAGAATAACGGAGGTCCAGTCGAACATTAGACAATCCAATATCGTATTTTGAGTTTCTTAATTGAACATCTTCGTTTTTTGTGAAACTTGTAAAAGTAGAACTTGATATGTAAGTATTATTATAATAGTCGCTATTTGAATAGTCGCTGAAACCTGTTGCCTTGGTGAATTCAAAAGTTGCAACAGCGTCCCAAGAAATGCTATTTTGCTTCCAAAGTAATCCGCTTCTTATTGTATGTGCAGTTGTCATTCTTTTGGAGTTAGAAAAATAATCGTCAATTGAGTAGGTGCTATCTAGCGTTCCGAGAGAATAAACATCTCTACTTGAACGTGACTCCATTCGTTGCTGTACTGAGGTATATGGTCTTTCGTTTCTTCCGAAAGTATAACTTGCACCAACGAAAAGATTATTTCTTAACGTAAATCCATAGGAGAATTGCGCTGTTCCCCAAACGTTCTTGCTTTTTGTTTCGTATAAAGAGTGATTTTCTGAAAATGTTTCGTTGTAAATGTATCCTTTATTTTTTTCAATGTTCTTCGAGGAATTATCAGCAAAATCTCCACGAACTAATATCCCAAATTTATTTGCATAACCGATACGAACACCGGTCGTTGAGTATGTTTGGTACGAAGGCGCTATTTCTTCTGTTTCGAGTAGAGATGGTGTTATTTTTCGACTTTTATCCAATGTTGGAATGACATCAGGAAATTCGCTGTCAAAGGAGAGTTTAGATCTGTATAAGTAACTGTAAGTTCTCTCTTTTAAAATTTCACCGAACAATATCGGTTGTTGTGCCAGACTAAAATATGCAGGATTACGGTAAAGGTCGGTGATTTGGTCGTCAATGAATCCCCGAAAATCATTTCCTAATGCTTGCATTCGTAACGAAGAATGTTGCTCTTGTTTTGTACCAAATACACTCCACGATTCAAAAAACGATGAACTTGGAAGTGAGATATCATAGTTTTGACTTTTTCCCATTGTAGGAAAAAATAAAAAACAGAAAAGAAAAATAATTTTATTCATAACAAGGTCATTGAAATTTTATTGTAAATAAATAGTTAAGAAAAAATTGTGGTGTGAAATTACGCATTTTCCCTTAAATTTCTCTCGAAATTTTAAAACGAAATCAGTATGAAAATTATTATTCTTGGCGGCGGTTTAGTCGGAAGCGTTATTGCCCGCGATTTACAAAACGAATTTGATGTTACGATTGCAGATGTGGCGCAAGAGCGATTACGATTCATAAAAGAAAAATTTTCGTTGCACGGAATCGAGGCGGATTTATCCAATTCAAAAACTATCAAAAAAATTGTTTCAGGATATGACGTTGTTATCGGCGCAGTTCCCGGTTTTCTTGGATTCGGTGTTTTGAAATCCGTAATTGAAGCAAGAAAGAATATCGTGGATATTTCATTTTTTTCTGAAGATGCATTTGAACTTGATACACTTGCCAAGAAAAATAATGTTACCGCAATAGTTGATTGCGGAATCGCTCCCGGCAGCAGCAATTTGATTATCGGTTATCATCACGCACAAATGGACGAAGTGGAAAATGTAGAATGTTACGTCGGCGGACTTCCAGTTGTGCGCGAACTTCCGTTTGAGTACAAGATTGTATTCTCTCCCGTGGATGTGATAGAAGAATACACTCGTCCGGCGCGTATAATAGAAAACGGGAGCATCGTCATTAAAGATGCGCTTTCAGAAATCGAATTGCATAATTTTCCGGATGTCGGAACGCTTGAATCATTCAACAGCGATGGATTACGTTCATTGATGAAAACAATTCACGCAAAGAATATGAAAGAAAAAACGCTTCGGTATCCGGGGCATGCAGAGAAAATGAAATTGTTCCGAGAGACTGGATTATTCAGTAAAGAAGAAATTTTTGTAAACGGGAAGACAATTCGTCCGCTCGACGTAATGGCAAAACTTCTTTTTCCGCAATGGAAATTAAATGAGGGAGAGGAAGATGTAACCGTGTTGCAAGTGGTTCTTGAAGGAAGAAAAGGAAAAAAGAGAGTGCGCGTGCAATATGATTTACTCGATAGATACGATAAAGAACAAAACATAACTTCGATGGCGAGAACAACTGGATATACCTGTTCGGTTGCGGCGAGATTAGTTGCAAAAAAGTTGTACTCGCAAAAAGGAATTTCTCCACCGGAATTTATAGGCGCAAAAGAAAAATGTTTTGAGTTTATGATGAATGGATTGAGGGAAAGAAAAATTATCTTCCAAAAGAAAGTGGAGTGATATGTACTTCTTGGCATCTCTCCCGAGGGGATTCCTTCGGAATAAAAACCATACTTTTTAAACACAGAGAGCACAAAGTATTTTTCACAAAGAACACGAAGAGTTATACAAAAAATACTTTGCGACCTTTGTGTTCTTTGCGGTTAAGTTCATTTTTGTCGATGACTCGCAGAGAGTTTTGAAAGATACCTTTCTCACAATCTCAACATCTAATTATCTCAACTTCCCTATCAATTATACTTTGCGCTATCCGCCACCCACGACCGCAACCCTTTGAGTTGATTTTGATTGAGCGGTGTGCGGTTAAGTGGCATTCTCCTGCCAATTGTTCCTTCCACACGTTGTATCAATGGACTATTATCGGGCGCTCCGGAAAAAACTATTTGCCGCTGTACTGTTGCGGACATAAACCCTTGATAACTTTCCAAATCGAATCCGCGGAGGTCGTGCGTTCCTCTATCGTGGCAACCTGAAGTATTGCATTGACGATGAAAGAGCGGTTGCACATGTTGCTCAAAACTTACATTGGAATCGGGAAAAACTATATTCTTTGGGTTGTCATCGGTAACGCTCTCTTTGCAACCGGCGAAAAAAAATCCGATGAGAATAAGAGAAAAGATTATGAACAGAGAATCGTATCGTTTCATCGTTTTTCGGAATTTTGATGGAGAATTCGTCCGTCAAGAAGAGAGTGAATATTTTTCGTTGCGCGGATTTTTTCAATAAAAACATCACGG
>JAGXRH010000027.1 GCA_018335975.1 Ignavibacteriales bacterium | reverse complement strand
AACAAGTCAGTATTGAGTTGCCATCATCAAAAAAAAATTAAAACTCCATGAAAGTTTCTACACTATTCTGTAAGTTTTGAGCATGAACCTTTTCAATAAAACCTATATAAATCAACTACTTGACAAAAAAGAATCCGTTAAGGAGATTGGTAACTCCACGAACCAGTTGATTTTATTCGACTTTTTAACGGGACAGTAGTGCTCCATATTCTGAAATTGAATATTTGTTGTTGGATTGAAAGGGTTGGGATAATTTTGTGAAAGAGAAAACGTATTCGGAAGCGAAGAAGGAATTTCTTTAACTGCAGAAATTTCCGAAAGCGCTCGTTTCCACACCCAGCCGTTTGATGTTCCCGCGGAGAAAAGATACATCCCGTCAATGCTGATTGCAAACGTACGTATCCCCAACGCTCCTAAGCCTTGACTCACATCGCTCCACGTTGTGCCATTATTTGTCGTTCGCCATACGCCATTCGAACCGGTTCCACCAAAAAGATTTAATCCATTTCCGGTAACAGCGAACGCCCTCACTTCATTACTCCCCAAACCGGTATTGGCGGCACTCCACGTTGCGCCATTATTTGTGGAGAGAAAAACTCCGCCGTTACTCGTTCCTGCAAAAAGATTTGTTCCGTTATTCGTGAAAGCGAATGCTCGAATTTCCGTAACGGTAATCCCCGAATCGGATTTATTCCAATTTGCTCCATTGTCGGTTGAACGAAAGATTCCACCATTCGTTGCAACGAAAAGATATTGACTGTTCGGGCTGTACATAATATCATAAATATTCGTATTCGTAAGTCCGTTATTTCGTTTTTCCCATACTCCGCCGTTATTGGAAGAAAGAAAAACTCCGCTATCATTTGTACCCGCTAAAAAGTAATCGCCATCCGCTCGAAACCGAAGTGCGCGAATTTTCAAATCGGCAATACCGGAGGTTGCAGCTGTCCAATTCGTTCCGTTGTTTGTGGAAATGTACACTCCGCCGCCGTTTGTTCCGGCAAACAGAAAACTGCCATTCGGTGTAGCACAAAGATTTCGCACGTCAGTATTTCCCAACCCGGAAACGACGGCTGTCCAGTTAGTACCATTATTCGTGGAAAGGTAAATGCCACCGATATCACTTCCCGCGGCAAAGAGATTCGTCCCTCCACTTCCGTTATTTAAAGCGAGGAGCGCTCTCACTGTTCCCGTTTGTGAACCGCTTGTTTGTGTCCATTGAGCAAAACTTCGGGAAGATATTGTGAGAACAAAAAAAAGAATTAAAAGAGAAAGTATATTGTTTTTCATAAAGAGATAGATTTTTGTGAATAAATGCTGTTGTAATTTCGTTTACTTTGCAAGAAGCATTTTTTTTGTAAGAGAAAAATTATTCGTTGTGAGTTTATAAAAATACATTCCGCTCGGAATATTTTCTGTGTTCCAGTCAACCGAAAATTTTCCGGCAGAAAGATTTTCATTCACGAGAGTAGAAACTTCTTTCCCCAAAACATCAAACACTTTCAATGAAACAAATCCGTATTCTGAAATCTGAAATCCGATATTTGTTGTTGGGTTGAAAGGATTGGGAAAATTTTGTTCGAGCGAAAATTTTGTCGGAAGCGAAGACTTAATTTCTGAAACAGAAGTAATTTCAGAAAGAGGTCTTCGCCACACGCGATTTTGACGAACTGCAACAAGCGCATAATTTCCACTGTACACAAATCCTTTGATAACATTTCCCGATGGTATATCAGCAGAAATATTTGTCCAACTCTGACCGGAATTATTTGAAACCCAAACTCTTCCATTATCACTGCCCGCAAGAATATCGGAACCATTCACGCGCACCGTATAAATATTGTTCAGCGAATCGGGCGTTATTTTTGACCAATTCGTTCCACCATCTGATGACATACGAATTCCCGCCCAACTTGTTGCACAATAGATATTCCCGCCCGCAACAATAATTTGTGAAACGTTATAATCAGTAACACCGATACTCACCGAATTCCACGTCATTCCATCATCAGTTGAAGAAAACATTTTTCCAAAATTTCCTGTTGCGCCGAACAACGTTGAACCAAAAATTCCAAGAGTCCAATACCACGTTGATGCGTCGCGCTGCGTCCATTGCTGACCGTTGTTCGTTGACATATATGTTCCAGCAGTAGTTCCTGCAAAAACAGTATTGCCGAAACTAACAATTGCATACGCACCGGTGAAACTCGCAAGACCTGAACTGCTGTTCGTCCACGTTCTTCCCGTATCAGTAGATGCATACATTGTCGTTGCTGAAGACGCAAGCAATCTATTTCCACTTGCTGCAATGGAAAGAACGGGAGCACCAATTCCATTAAAACTTGTTACCCATGAAGTTCCTGAATTCGTAGTTGCGCATAGAAAGGGTCCAAATGTCGATTCACCGCCAACAAGTATTTTACCATTAACCTCGATGAATGCACTGGTTATACCGTTCATATTACCACCCGTTACTAAGTTTGGTGTTTGCACCCATTGAGAATGAGTAAGTGAAAAGGAAAGAAAAGATATTATAAAAATGAATAAGAAGTTTATACGATACATTGGAAATGCCTTTCTGAATTAATAATTATTTTGAATAAAATTTCTGTAAAAATATACTTTGATGAATTTCTGTCATCAATACCACAATTGTGGTATTTTAAATTGGCGTTAATTTATTGCGTCGTCAACTTCATCAATAAAATCATCACCGTAATCATTGAAAAATTCCTGGTAATAATCTTCAATAATCTCTTCGCCGGTAACGCTGCCGAGTTTACATTCAGTTTTAACCCAATAATCACTACCTGATTTTACAATTTCGGTTATACTACCATTTTTAAAAGGATTTTTCTTCACCCATTGTGTAACTTTTGCTGCAACTGCTTCCAGTTTATTGGATTCCGCTTTTACCTGCATCCACAGTTTTAAATTATCTCCATCGTTATCTATCCAGCAGGATTTTTTTCCACCACTCTTTGAAAAACTCCACGAACCTTCTTTTCCGCTCCCCTTTGCCGCAAAGTTCATCATATCCAAAAGCCCTTCCATCTCTTTTCGTTTATAATACGGATGTTTTTTCTTCTTCAAGGCGTGAATGTATTCGATTTCAACATTATTCACTTTATCTACTAAATGATAAATCCAGTTATTGCTAAAATTAAAGATGAGTTCCGCTAAATTCGTTGGCTCAATTGGTTCTTCTGCCGGGGATATTACTCCCGTCATTTTATAATAGGCCTTCCCCTCCTCGCCATATTTCTGTAGCGTAATTTTCATCTCATCTTCTTCATCTATTTGTTCGATGATGTAATTATACACTTCCTCGTCATTATATGATAGCCACACAGTATCTATTTCTGTCGAATACGTTGTTAAAATAATTTTCGAACCTTCGTTTTCCAAAAACATCGGACGAGCGAATACCGACATTATTGTAGGGTCGTGATACGTAATCATCGAACGATAAGAATTTCTTAGCGTTGTTTTCCAACATCCTATTTTTGAATTACATTGTACGGGTTTGAATTCATCTATTGTGTTTAATTGATGACGAGCGCCGCCGCCTGCGTCAACATTAACCATCATTCCATAATTGAGCGCGTGAACTTTATTAAAAGCAAGTTGCATGCAGTTAGGTCCGAATTCACTCCGTTCGCTCTCAAGCCAACTGTTATAAGCAAGGATATTCGGGTCGCAATCATCTTCCTGGGAAAAAGAAATAGATAGTGAAAGAACAAAGAAAACGGTGATGAAAATATATTTGGTTTGCATAATAGTAAATTTCGATATGAGTGAATAAAATTTCCACAACAAAATTATTCAACTTAATTTCGGAGGGCAATACCACATTTGGGGTAAATTGAGATTTGTAATTGTCAATTGTCATTAGTCATTTGTATCTTGTATAATACGAATGACCAATTACCAATGACTCATAAACGAGAAGAGAAAGGCATAAAAGTAAAAAACTTATACCAACTTCCTATCAATCGCAACACGTACTGCAGTTGCTTTGGAATGAACGTGGAGTTTTTTATAAATGTTTTTGAAATGCGTTTTAACTGTGTGGGGAGAAATGAAAAGTTTTTTTGCGAGTGTTGTGTATGAATCGCCTTGCACGATGCCTGTCAACAATTCCAATTCTCGTTCGGATAAATTGAAATCTTCCGGCTCATGTATTTTGGCTTTCGGCAATTGGTTCGGATGGAGGAAAGAAAGCACTTTTCGGGCAACGGATTGAGACATTGGCGCTCCGCCGTTTTGCAATTCACGAATCGCATCAATAATGGCATCGCCGCTTTCATCTTTCAACATATATCCCGAAGCGCCCGATTGAATCGCTTGAAATATTTTCGTTTCATCTTCAAACACGGTGAGCATCATTATTTCAATTTCGGGATAATTTTCTTTCACCAATGCCGTTGTTTCTATTCCGTTCATTTTCGGCAGTTCAATATCCATCAAAATCACGTCGGGAATTCTACTCTGCGGAAGAAGTTTGATTCCATTAATTGCCGCTTCTCCGCTTGCATAGGAATCAATCAATTCAATATCATCGTAAAACGAAAGAAGTTCGGTAAATCGCTTCCTTAGTGATGGAGTATCTTCGACGAGGATAACTTTTATTTTCATAGGAGAAATATATTGCACTTTTCTTCAGCGTTCAATACCACGATTGGGGTAAAGTCAATTGCAAATTGAAAATTGCCAATTTGCAATTTATACCGGAATTCTAACTTCAATCAAAACTCCATTTTCATTCACACATTGAAACTCTCCACTCAGCTCTTTTGCCCGGCGTTCCATATTCATCATTCCATTTCCCGCAAACGAATCATTTCCGCTTTCTTGCAAACCAACACCATCATCCTTTATCGAAAGCGTTAGTTGATTATTTTCAGAAATTGTAAGCGAAAGAAATATATTTTTTGCCTTTGCGTACTTAAAGGTATTCGTAACCGCTTCTTGCGTGATGCGGAATAAATTCAAAACTTGAATGGGTGAGAGAATAATTGAATGGGAAAAGTTTCGTCCGAAATGAAACACTATTTCCTCGTGGTAACTGCATTGCTTCTGCACGTAATTTTCCAACTCATCGGAAAATTGTTCGAGCGTTAACGCATTTGTTTTCAACGCCCAAATTGTTTGCCGCAATAACGACATTGAAGTCCGTGCATCTTCCTGCAACGATGAAAGAAGTGATTTCGTTTTCTCTTTCGAGGTTTCCGAAAAACGATTTGCAATATCCAATCCGGAAATAATATTCACTAATTGCGAACCGACATTATCATGCAAATCGCGGGAAATGCGTTCGCGTTCCGTCTGAATTTTTTGCTGTGTTTCCAATTCCTGCAATTTCCTCCGTAGTTTTTTATGCGAATACGAGCGAACAGAAATTACCACTGTTCCCAACACAAAAACGCTCATCATCGAAAGAAACCACCACGATAACCAAAACGGCGGAAAGACAATTATTTTTATTTTCAACCCATCGTTATTCCACACTCCGCTGTTGTTTGCCGCTTTCACAACAAACGTAAATTCACCCGAAGGCAAACTTGTATAATGTGCAACGCGAAGATTTTGTTCGGGAGAAATCCAATTGTCATCAAATCCTTCAAGTTTGTATTGATATTTATTTTTTTGAGAATTACGAAAATTGAGAGCGACAAATTCCAGCGTAAGAGTTTTTTCCAAATAACTCAAGTGAATTTCTTTCGGTATGGTATGGGAACCGCTGATGAGCGATGAACTTGTTCTCCCCAGCGATG
This sequence comes from Ignavibacteriales bacterium, assembly GCA_018335975.1. Classification (GTDB taxonomy): domain Bacteria; phylum Bacteroidota; class Ignavibacteria; order UBA10030; family F1-140-MAGs086; genus JAGXRH01. The sequence continues at coordinate 12,160 of JAGXRH010000027.1, read as the reverse complement.
TGTAATTAATTTTCAAATCGCTGAGTACAATCGGCGGAACAAATCTGTTTTCGGAAATACTATCGGAATGAAACGCAACAACGCCGCCAACGCCACCGAAAAATATTTCTCCGTTTGCATTTTGAAAAAAAGAATTCAATCCAAATTCTTTGAATTGTAATCCTTCTTCAATTCCAAAATTCGTAAACGTTTTTGTCCCAGTATTGAAACGAGAAATTCCTTCGTTCGTGCTTAACCATACATTATTATTTTTGTCTGCGCACATTCCGTACACCACATCATTTGCCAATCCTTGCACCGAAGAAAAATATTCAAATGTATCATTCTGCCCGTTATACAAATTCAATCCGCTTCCTAATGTTGCAATCCACAACTGGTTTTTATCATCCTCAAAAAACGAAGTAACAATATTATAACTCAAACCTTGTTTTATATTGTCTTTATGCTGGAAGATTTTCATCGAATTATTTTTGACATCATATCGAGCCATTCCGGTTGTGGTAGAAATCCACATCGTGCTATCTTTGCCTTCATACACATCAATACAATAATTCACTATTGATGAATCATACTTTCGCAAATAAATATTTCGAAAGGAATTTTTCTTTCTATCAAAAATCGAAATCCCGTTAAATGTGCAAATCAAAATATCACCGTTGGACATTTTTCGAGTGGAGAGAATCGAGTTATTCGCTAAACTGTTCGTATCGTTTTCCGAATGAAGAAAATGTTGTGATGTTTTTTTTTCAACATCGTACCTGAGAACACCATTTCCGCGAATGCCAAGCCACAACTGATGTTCATCATCTTCAACGATTGTCGAAATTTGCGTTGAAGCATTATTGAGTGGAACTATTTCAAACGAAGTAAACGCATCTTTAATCGAGGGATACGATGTTACCAATCGCGAAGTATCTTTGCGAGTTGCCTTCACTAAACCGCTTGACGTTCCAAACCAAAATATTTTTCGTGAATCTTCACAAATTGCCCAAACCGTTGGAAGCGTTTTCAACATTGATTCATCAATCGTTTTGAACTGCGATTGCAACGGGTCATACACATTCACGCCCCCATGCATTGTTCCGAACCAAAACAACCCGGCTCTATCCTCCCGAATGCATTGAACAACTTCATCATTTAAGCCGAATTTATCTCCTTCGTTGCGCTGAAGTATTGTTTGTTGAAAATTGGAATATGAAATTTCCGTCAGCACTATCACTTTCCGTTCTGTCGTTACCCATAATCTTTGCTGCGAATCAACGTAGAGAGATTGTATAACTTTTTTTTCCTGATTGTGCAAAGGAAATTGCCGAAACGTTCTTGATGAAAGTGAAAAAGTCATTAACTTTTCTTCCTGCGCAATCCACAAACTACTGTCCCGCAGCGCTAAACTCCCTCCCCCTTGAATTGGTTTTTCAAAAGAATAAAAAATTTCTTTTTGATTCCTGCGAATGCAGAAAATTCCATCTGCCGAAATCATCCAAAAATTACTCCGTGAATCGTGAACAACCTTCACCCCCTCATGCTTTTTGCGAAATGGATAAAGGAGCGACGGGGAAGAGAAATTATCTTGAGGAGAAAACGAATATAAACCGTTCGGCAAAATCATAACAATGTTTCCATCATTATCAACGATAATTTCCTGAATCGTTTGATGAAACTCGTACTCATACATTTCAGGAAAATAATAACGGTGAAATATTTCTGTGGTTTTATCGAAACGATTTGCACCGTTGCGCGTTGCAATCCACAAATTATTGTTTCTGTCTTCCGTTATCGCGAGAATATAATTGTCGCTAATCGTAGTGGAGTCCTCGTTCGAATGTTTAAATACTTTAAATGAGATTCCATCGAAACGATTCAACCCATCCTGTGTTCCGAACCACAAAAACCCTTCCCTATCTTGAAAAATTGCGTGAACAGAATTTTGCGAGAGTCCTTCATTCACAGTAATATGACGGAAGCGAAATTGCGAAGAGACTCCAGAAGAGAAAAGAAGAATGGAAAAAATGATGTATGCTATGCGCATCGTCGGATAAAGATTGAAGTAGGAAAAATCATTGAAACTCATCCTCGCCATTTATGCCACACTCACCACCACCATCGTAACATCGTCCTGAAATTCATCGTTGCAAAACTTTGATACTTCATCAATCATTTTCTTTTGGATTTCTCTCACGACTAAATGTTTATTGTCAAACATTATTTTCTTCACGCGTTCTTCACCAAATTGCTCTTCATTTTCTCCTTCCGCTTCCGTTACTCCATCGGTGTAGAGCAAAATTCTATCTCCGTTTTTTATTTTGACCTCTCCCTCCTCAAACTGGGTATCGCGAAATACACCAAGCATAACGCCCCCCGTTTCCAACTGCTCATAATATCCGTTACCGTGCATTAAGAGCGGCGGGTTGTGTCCGGCATTGCAGTAGAAAAGTTTTTCATTTTCCCTATCGAACACTCCGAAGAATAACGTGATAAATTTTCCCTCGGTAATGTTGTTGCAAATAACACGGTTCAGTTTTTCGCACAAATCTTTCGGAGAAGTGTTGACAGTCATAAACGCATTTACACTCGCCTGTAAACTGCTCATCAGCAACGCGGCAGCCATCCCTTTGCCGGTTACGTCAGCAATGCAAATGCCGACCTTTGTCTCCGATAATTTCAGGACATCATAATAATCACCGCCAACAACGCGCGATGGCAACCAGGAGCCAACAATTTCGAGCCCTTCTATTTGCGGAATATTTTTCGGGAGAAGTTTCTGTTGGATTTCTTTCGCTTCTTCATATTCCTCCTCCTGCCTCGCTAATTGCAGATTGTAAATTCCGACGGCAAGTTGGTCGCAGACGGAAGAAAGAAATTCCCTATCGTTCTCATCGAATTTTTCATCGGAAAGTTTTGCACCGAGAGAGAAGAATGCGAGTAATTCATTCTTCAAATACACCGGCACGATAAAAGCAGCGTGTAATGCGCGAAGCATTTGCTGTTCATCTTCGGGTAACGACCGTTTGTGCACTTCAAACATTTTCCGCATTTCGGAAAGTAAAAAACTCTGCGTACTGAATTTTATTTTTCCGAGTACCTCATCGGGCACGCCGACTTTTGCGACTGCCGTATATGTTTGTTCGTTCAGCGATTTTGTGAACACTACGACGGAGCGATTTTGTAACGTCTGTTGCAATTGCTCCGTAACCGATTTCAATAATTTTTGCAAATCGAGCGCAACAGAAATTTCGCGCCCCAACAATCGAAGCGCGCGCGGATAATCATATTTCTCACGGAAAAATCGCCTGTCCACAAATGTCTGAACACGCGTTCGCACAGGAACAAACACCGCAAATATTACTAACGCCGTTCCGATTGTTACCCACTCGCTTTTCACCTCCAAAAAGTTTACCACCACCACGCCTAACCCGGCAATGAGTGAAAAATAAACTACCACTACGATACCGGAGAGCAACGAATAAGCGATTGTCCGTTTGATGATGAGGTCTATATCCATCAAACGGTATTTGAGAATTGCAAAGGCAAAGGAAACGGGAATGAGCAGAAAAAATACTTTCGGTAATATTTCGTCGAACAGCCAGTACCGGATTATTTCGCCGGTGAATCCTTGTAAGAGCGCAATGAGAAGAGGAATCCCGAAATACCCCGCAACGGCAATAGTGCTTCCCCAGAGCGGCCATTTCACCTGACGTTTTTCCTCTATATCGCTTTCCTGATAACTGCGCACTAACGAGAGACATGTGGAAATTGGATACAGGATAACAATAAAAATCAGGAGCGGCGTGAAGACTAAATGCACGACTGGTTGCGTAATAGCGCGGACGAGGTTTGGCAACGTGGGAAGTTGATAAAATAATTTTGCCGAAGGGATGAGAAGAAGCGGAAACCAATACATCCACCGCAAGATTTCCGGCTTTTCGCGAACAAGCGGACGCTCTTTCGGAAAGACAAGCGATAAGTGAAGAAGAAAAATAATCGGAAGAAATTCGATAATGAGAAGGGAACTATCGAGAGCCGATTGTGTTAGCGAGCCTTCGCTCACCGGAAGAAATCCCAACCGGTCAGCCGCATCAATCAGAAAGATAGAATCAAGAAAAAAATACGCTGAGGCAGAAAGCGCCATCAGAGAGAAAATACTCGTGCGCCGGTCGTTCGCTTTTTTCCAATACACGAATACGCCGAGAATCAAAAACAATAAGGCGAGTGTTATTCCGATTAGAAGACTGACAAAAATGTGTGGAACCTGAAGCGGTGAATCTACAACAACTGCATACGTCTGTTTCACACTATTATTTCTCAGAAACGTGTATTCAACAGTATCTCCGATTGAAATGGATTTTGAAACCTGCTCAAGACGATTGAGGTGAAAACTATCAACAGAGATATTGGTGATAGCAATTACCTGCTCCTTAACTGGAACTCCAATACGATGTGCTGGACCGCCAACAGTAATATTTGTTACAATACATTGCGAAGGCGTCATTCGAGTGATTTCCATTCCCACCCAACCGGATTCACGCCAGTCAGAAATGCGCCACAAAAGAATTGCTGCCGCCGATACGAACAAAGCAACGGCAACAACAAGAAAGACTAATTTTTTACGTTGGATATCTATGGGATTTTCTCAGCAAGTGAAAAACATTTTTCGGCGGAGAAAATAAGCACGATTTATGTGAATGCAAAATGTTGTTGATGAAATCTGAAAAAATTTGCAAGACAGCCATTCGTACCCGTCAGAAATAGAGAAAATGAAAATCCATTTTCTCTCAGGAATTTCAATATGGCAATTCGTCCGGCATTACATTTTCATAATCAGGGTCAGGGTCTTGGGTGAATTGAACTGCTTCGATTGTTTTGTTACCGCGAAGAAACGCTTTTACAACTCGGTGCATTCCGTCCATTACTCGTCCATTAGACGATAAAATTATCGGGAAATGTAAATCTGCCTCCTCAACAAAACGAAAATGTTCTGCAATTGCCCGACATGTGGGTTTATCCCCTTCGCCATCGAACCAAAAATTCTCATCTAATTCCCGAATAGATTCGATGGGAACTTGTCGTGACGGAAAACTTTTTGTTAACGCAACAAGCCGGTCAACATCCCAGGCAAAGTAACCTTTTCTTGATGGGCGAAAGTGGTACTGCTTTCTCATTGGCTTTTGAGGATGATGAAATAGTAGTGGGACATATTTACATTTTCGCAAACTTCAATCGCAAAGAGTTACTCACCGAACTCATCGCCATTGCACCGGCGGCAAACATCTGATTCAACATTCCGAATGCGGCAAGTGGTATTCCAATCACGTTGTAAATAAACGCCCAGAATAGAATTACTGCCATGATACAAACAAAGCAACGGCAACAACAAGAAAGATTAATTTTTTACGTTGGATATCTATGGGATTTTCTCAGCATTGAAAAACATTTTTCGGCGGAGAAAATAAGCACGTTTTGTGTGAATTACAAAAAAATGAAATGCGGGATATGTTGAATTCGATTCGGCGATTATCCTGGAAATAAGTCCCGTAGGGATTGAATGTTAATAGGGTAATGTTTCACAAGAGTTGGTGAATAACAGACATTGAGTTTACTTTCAATATTTTCACAACCATAGATGGTCGTGCGAGTAACAAAGAAACCCCGATAAATCGGGATGGATAGCCAAAAGAATCATTTATGATTCTTTCTTCGTCCAGCAAGACCGTTTACGGTCTTGAAAGAATGAAACAACATTTGTGAAACATCACTCTATTGCACACACTACCGTCACTTCATCGGACCACTCCCCCACCTCTATATCATTCCGAAAATACCGGAAACGATATGTTCGCTTTTCCGGAACTCCCGGCACAAGATTTTTTCGCGCATCATCATACGGCGAGCGTGTATCTTTATCGAGAAAGGTAAACACCGTTTCCTCCCCGCGTTTGGATTGAATCATTATACCATCGTTCTCCCCTTTAATCCAATCAATCCGGTTCTTATCCGGCAGCAACGTAATGAACATCTTCGGCTTTGCATCATCTCCTTTTGTTTTCGGAGCCAGTTGCGCCGTCGAAATAATGCCCAAATCTTTCCCGATGGATTCTGCGTACCCGTTTTGCCGCTTCATTATTCCCACCTGATTCAAAAGAAATCTTCGCGCTTTCTTAAAATGCGTTTTCTTCGCCTCCGTTTTTGAATGAAACGATTGTTTCAGCGAATGCACTTCCTTGAGCATTGTTATCGCCTCATCCAAATCGCTTTGAATCTGCGCGAGAACTTCCGCCGAAATACCGAACGCCGGTGCATAATCAACTATTTTGACCGCAAAATTCCTATACCAATCAAGAAAATCTATGTCTCTTCTTGGAATAAAATGATGTGTTGCCATAAAACTATCCTTCCACTATGAGGGGTAAATAAATTCTTCAGTAATGTGTTTTCAATTTTTCAAAGATAATTTCAGAATAATTTTGAATAATTCCAAATGATTAATTACGCTCTGAAATGCATCCAACATACTTGCAATTTTCGATTGCAATTGTGCAACACTCATTTGCAGTAATGCAATTACTCATAGCACTTATGCGATAATAATTTGCACAAGTGCATTCATTATTTGCATTTGTGCAAAATATAGATGCATTAGTGCAACACATCAGTGTATTAGTGCAACCAATAATTGCACAAGTATTATCATAAATTGCATTGATGCAAGGATAAATTGCAAGAGTGCAATCGTTAATTGCACACACTCTATTACTGACTATACTAACTTTTGATTGAAAAAAACAGGATTTATTTGCTTCAAACGCATAAATCCTACGAAATTGAACGCTGCCATAACTAATTTATTTCATCTTTTATTTTCTGCTCAAAGATTACAACGAGTTGTTTGTTTGGAGAGTGTAAAATAAACTGTGTCAAGTTTTTCATAAACGAACAAACTTCAATCGCAGCGAATTACTCACCACGCTCACTGAACTCATTGCCATCGCACCGGCAGCAAACATCGGATTCAACATTCCCAATGCGGCGAGTGGAATTCCTATCACGTTGTAAATAAACGCCCAGAAAAGATTTTGTTTTATTGTTGAGATTGTTTTGCGGGAAAGTCGAATCGCCTGCACAACGCCGCGCAAATCCTGTTTCATCAATGTTATATCCGCAGTTTCAATAGCAACATCGGTTCCTGTTCCAATTGCAATTCCCACATCTGCTTGGGCAAGTGCGGGCGCGTCGTTTATTCCGTCGCCAACCATCGCAACAATTTTTCCGCTTGATTGCAGTTGTTTTATTTTTTCGGATTTTTCTTGCGGGAGAACCTCTGCAAGAACATTTTCAATGCCAACTAATTGCGCAATGGCATTTGCAGTCTGTTTGTTATCTCCTGTAATCATTATGACTTCGATATTCATTTTCTTCAAAAGTGAAATCGCTTCTTTTGCAGTTGATTGAATTGTATCTGCAACAGCAATAATTCCGGCAAGCATTCCATTCACGTTTACAAAGATTGGCGTTTTTCCTTCGTGAGAAAATTTTTCTGCAAGAATTTCTGTTTGTGAAATGTCGGTTGAAAACTCTTTCATCAAAGAAATATTTCCAATGGCGATTGCATTTCCTTCTACAATTCCCGTTACACCAAATCCTGTTTGTGATTGAAAATTTTCTATTTCACAAAAAGGGATATTTTTCTTCTTTGCAAAATCAACAATTGCTTTTGCTAACGGATGCTCCGATTTATTTTCGAGCGAAGCAACTTTTCGCAACAGGTCACTTTCTTCAAACCCATTCAATACAATAACATCAGTAACGGACGGTTTTCCTTCGGTGATTGTTCCTGTTTTATCGAACACAATTGTTTGAACTTTATGAAGTCGTTCTAAACTTTCTGCATTCTTAATTAATATTCCGTTTGATGCGCCAACTCCTGTTCCCACCATAATTGCGGTTGGTGTTGCAAGTCCAAGCGCGCACGGGCATGCGATAATCAACACCGCAATAAAATTGAGCATCGCTCCCCCAAACCCCAAATCTCCAACCACAAACCAGATAACAAAAGTTAGAATCGCAATCGAAATAACAATCGGCACAAACACACTCGCAATTTTATCCGCAAGTTGCTGAATCGGCGCTTTCGAACCTTGCGCATCTTCAACAAGTTTTATGATTTGCGCAATCATTGTTTCTTTTCCAACAGCAGTTGTGCGAAATTCAAAACTTCCGTTTTTATTTATTGTTCCGCCAATGACTTTTGCGCTAACATTTTTTTCGATGGGAATACTTTCCCCCGTAAGCATTGATTCGTCAATCGTGGAAAATCCTTTCGTAATAATTCCATCAACCGGAATTTTTTCTCCCGGTCGAACTATGACTACATCATTCACCTGCACATCGGAAATCGGAATTTCGATTTCAACATTGTTGCGAAGTACTTTTGCATTCTTCGGTTGCAAGCCGACTAATTTTTTTATTGCATCGGAAGTTTTGCTTTTCGCTTTTGCTTCCAACATTCTTCCGAATAAAATCAGCGTAATGATTGTCGCCGCAGTATCGAAATAAACGTGTTCGCTCGCGTTGGAAATACTCAACCACTGTGGAAATAAAACCGCAATTGTGCTGTACACGTATGCAGTTCCCGTTCCGACAGCAACAAGCGTATTCATATCAGCAGAAAAATGTTTCGCAAGTTTGAATGCAATCGAAAAAAATCTTTTTCCCGAAACAAACATTACCAGTGTTGTTGCAATCAATAAAAGTTTATTCGTTGTCTCCATCGAAATTGGAAATGACTCCATAAACCAACTCGACATTGCAAACATACTCACAAGCATTATTGGAACAGTGAGAACTGCAGAGAAAAGAAATTCTTTTTTGAGTTGAGCGAAGTGAAGTTCTTGTGAGGTTGGTGGTTGGCGGTTGGAGATTTGCGATGTGGGATTTGCGATGTGCGGCGTGAACGTTTGTTTCTCCTTCGTAAATTCGTAACCATTCGTTATTTGCACCTCAGGAAGAATGAGTTTATAACCCGCTTCATCCACCGCTTTTTCTAATTGTTCGAAGTTTGTCTTCGATTCATCAAACGAAAGTGAAACTTTTTCTGTTGCGAGATTGACATTTGCTTCGCTTACTCCTTCAACTTTCTTCAACGCTTTTTCTACCCGAAGCACACAACTCGCGCATGTCATTCCTTCGACGGGAAGTGTGATATGACTCTGTAGTTTTTCTGGCATCGTCTTATCGCAATTTGTAATTGGTAATTGGCAATTGGCAATTAGAAATTCAAAAACTGCAAATTACAAATTACTAATGACCAATTACCAATTTATATCCTGCGTTCTCAATCGCTCGCGCAAAATCGTTAGGCGACACTTTGGCTTCATCGAACTGCACTTTCGCTTTTCCGATTTGCACATCTTCAATTATTACATCGGAAAGTTTGCTGAGTTCTTTTCTAACGTGCATTACACAATGGTTGCACGTCATTCCTTCTATAGTGAGTTCTTGTGTTTTCATTTATTCTGGCTACTGAATTCTGTTTTCTATTTCTTTATCCAATATTTCAATGTATCGAACGCTTCTGCTCTTCGTTTGAGCGCAACGTTCATTTCTTCAAAACCTTTTTCTACTCCATCAAGCATATTCTTCTGTGTTTTCAAAAGCACACCCGAAAATTTTTCTCCGTGAATAAAAAGGATTTTATTTTTTCCCAACGGAGCAATGATAAAAATATGTTCCCCGGCAAAAAATTTTTTAGAAACGACTTTTCCAATCCATCGCAACTCAATATTTTTTTCCGCAACTAACACTTTCGGCGAAAACTTCATCGGCTTGCCATTCATTGTTACTTCGATTTTTAATTTCGCACCTTTTATTGCTTCACCTTCTGCGTTGGTAATCAGCGGATTCCATTTCTCGTAACCTTCAAAATCTGTGAGAATATTCCATACATTTTCTGCGGAAGAGTTGATTTCAATTTCGGTGTGGATTTCTTTCATCACGAATGGGATTTAAGGATTTGGATGGAGGTTTGAGACTTATCGAATGAGAAAATTTATTCTTCTACAAACTTTTCTAACGAAACTGCAATCTCAGGAAATTCAGAAAGAATAAGTTTATCCGTTGTTACGAACTTTACATTATACTCTTGTGCAATCGCAACGAATTCGCAATCATACGCAGAACATTTTGACCGAGTTACAAGTTGAAGAACTTTTTCAGAGGAAGCAAAATATTCTTTGCCTTGCAATTGAAATTCTGCTTCGTGCATAATATCAATTGCTTTATCGGTAGAAATAAGACGTTTACGAATGTAGTTGGTTAACACATTGCGAAATTCAGAGCGCCAAAGAAATGGTACAATCCAATCCGGGTCTTTTCGTGATGCTTGTTCTGCCTTTTGAGTATAATCTCCCTGAACAAAGAAGAAAACAAGAATATTCGTGTCAACAACTATCACGGCCTTCCTTCGTTCTTCATTCGTGTTATCTCTTCGTCAGTGACATAAATGGGAGTTTTATCTCTCAGTACTTGCGCACGTTGAATAAAATTTTCAGAACGTTCTTGTGCTATTTGGGGTTCGTAGTTTTTGATAATGTTATATATTTTTTCCAGATGTTCATTCGGAACATTATCAATTTCAGTTTTCAGTAATTCTTTTGTAACCATAATTTGTTTTCTTTCAAACTTTCGGCGTGTAATTTACCAAATTTTTGTTTCATCAAATCTAACATCATTCTACCATAATCATTGCCGGAATAAAATTTTCTTCTCTCTCGTTTTTTCTAAATTTCGCAAACGGTTTTTTGAAAAATGCCGGAACTTTTTCTTTCATTCTATCAACGGTGATATACACGCCGGGAACAACAATCAACGTGAGAAACATTGAACTCAACAGTCCGCCGATAATTGCCCATGCTAAACCGGATTTCCATTCCGAACCAGCACCGGTAGAAGTTGCAATCGGCATCATTCCTATCACCATCGAAAGCGTTGTCATCAAAATTGGTCGAAGCCGCGTTTGTCCCGCTTCAAGCAATGCGTCAATTGTGGAAAGGTTTTGTTCCAATCGCATTTGATTGGTTCTATCCACAAGAAGAATTGCGTTCTTTCCGACAAGTCCCATCAACATAATAATTCCGAGAATAGAAAAAATGCTGAGCGATTTCATCATCAACGCAAGTGCAAGCAACGCGCCAACCATTGCAACGGGAATAGAAAACAGCACGACAAACGGATACACGTACGAATCATACAACGCAACCATAATCATATACACGAATAAAATTCCAGCGAGAAGCGCAAGTCCCAAACTGCCAAACGCATCGCCTTGATTTTTTAAATCGCCGAGATATGTAACTTCAGTACCTTTCGGAAGTGTAATGTCTGCAAGCCCTTTCTTGATATCTTCACCGATACTTCCGCTTGGTCTTCCGACTGCTTGTGAGAAAACAAAAATTGAGTTGTTGCGATTTTCTCTCTGCAATTTTGTTGGTCCCGTTGTTTGATAAATATGTGCGAATTGTTTGAGTTCAATTTGTTGTCCTTTGGAATTGACGAACGATAAATTACCAACGTCAGAAGTTTTAGAGCGGTCAAACTCATCAAGCGCAATGCGAATATCGTACTCGTTTTCTCCATCGCGGAATTTTGAATCGTCATTTCCGCTCAATGCAACACGAAGCGTGGCGCCAACTTCTGCAAGCGATAAACCGAACGCCGCAATTTTGGCTCTGTCAATTTCTACACGCGTTTCCGGTTTTCCTTCTTCTGCGGAAAGTCGAACGTCAGCAGTTCCGGGAATTGCGCGAACAACGTCTGCAACAATGTGCGCCGCCTTACTCACATCTTCAACGTTTGTTCCGTTGATACCGAGTTGAATCGGCGTTTGATTTGCCGTTCCGAAAATTCCAATCGGATTTACGCGCACTTTTACTCCGGGAATTTGACTCACTTTCATTTTTATTTCTGCGGCGACATCGTCAGTGGACATTGCTCGCTCTTCTTGCGGAACAAGAGCAACGTTCAATTCCGAAACATTGTTTGAAGTTTGTCCGAGAAGTCCTTCATTCGATGCGCCAACGTTAGTAAATACTTTTTTGATTTCGGGCATTTCAGAAAGAATATTTTCGACTTGCTGCGTTACGTGATTTGTGTTTTCAATAGTTGAACC
>JAGXRH010000026.1 GCA_018335975.1 Ignavibacteriales bacterium | reverse complement strand
TATTCTATTACGCCAACTAATGGGTCTTCCAATATAACGTATGGATTTCGTTATAAAGGAACACAGGAACTGAACTCACAAACTGAAACTCAATTAAAATTGTGGAGAAGTACGAACAATGGAACTCTTTGGTTGCGGGAAGCAACCAGTACGGTGGATACATTAAGAGATTCACTTTCGTTGCTTTCATCGGACATTTCCACTTCTACTACCATATTTGCAATATCACCGATAGGAGTTCGTGAAGTTAATGTAAGTGGAAATTGGAATGTGGATACGACGTGGAGTCCTACAGGTATCCCGACAAGCGGTGATAGCGTTTATATCGCCGCGGGGAAAACGGTAACGATTGCCGGAAGCGATTCTGTTTTTGTTGGTGGAATTAATATCGGTGGAACATTGACCTTTGCAAGTAATGGAGCGCTCACCGTATCGCGAATGTGGAATAATACAGGAGGAACAATTAACAACGGAAGCGGAACAATTTATTTTTCCGGTTCGCCTCTGCTTTTGAATGGCACATCGCACTTGCGAAGCGTGGTTATTAATACCGGGAAAACACTCACAATGTTGTCGGGTTCTTCACTTGGTATTTCTCAATCATTAACGATAAACGGAACGTTGGATGCCTTAACGTATACTCCCAATACGATTCTCTACAATGGGCTAACATCGCAAACCATCACACCCGCCACTTATCATCGTCTTGTTGTATCGAACGGCAATACCAAATCGTTATCGAGTTCGGTAACGGTTTCAGATTCTCTTCGCATTGATACGCTTACAACTTTGAGTGATAACGCTCAATCATTTACGGTAAAAGGGATTGTTCAAAACAAAGGGACATTTTCCGGAACAGGAACACTCATTTCAGGTGGAACTGTAACATTGACAGGCTCCGGAACATATTCGTTGGGAAGCGTTCAAATTCTTTCTACCATGAATCTTACCAGCGGAAATATCGCCTTAACTTTAAATGGTGACCTGAGCAATAGTGGAACTTCATTTAGTAATACAGGAACCGTAACGTTTGCCGGAACCAATCGAACGATAACCGGTTCGAACATTCAATTTAAAAAACTGAAAATAACAGGTTCTATCAATTCCTCTGCAAGTATCACCCTTACCGATTCTTTCTCTATCACAGGCTCATTTGTCTCTTCTGCTTCAACCGATTTTGGCGGAACTACAGTTCTGACAGGTTCTGCAACGTTATTCAGCTCAACGATTAAAAATACCGGCAACAGCAATACCGATACGTTGATACTTGCACCAAATTCCTTATTGGAAATCAGGCAAAGTCTTTCCAATTCAAGTGGAAACGGACGCCTCACCACTGACCAGAACACATCAAACACCGTTTGGTATTCTTCCACCTCTTCGAGCATCGTAGGAATCACATATCATCATCTTCGATTAACAGGCGGCGGAACAAAGTTTGCTGCCGGCAATATAACCATAAATGGAAACTTTTCTGTCGATTCCTCCTCCACCTTTGATGGTCAAACATTTACCACGGTTTTTAACGGAACATCAAACACGTTATCCTCAACTCCTACCGGTAGTTTTCAATTTAATAATTTAACTATTAATAGTGGTAAAAGTTTAAATGCTGGTACGCTCTCATTCTCTGTTCGTGGAGATTGGACGAACAATGGTACATTCACCTCTTCGGGGACGGGAACAGTAACATTGAATGGAACCACTCAACAACTTTCCCGCAGTTTGTTTCAAAATATGATTCTTGGCGGCTCAGGAGTAAAAACAGTAACCGGGAATATGATTGTCAATGGAAATATAACCGTAAACTCAGGAGCGACAGTTACTTTTAGTACGACGACGATTGATACCGTGAAAGGAAATTTTACGAATAACGGTTCGTTCATTCCAACAAACAGTACGTTTGTTTTTAATGGTACTTCTCCTCAGACAATTGGCGGAAGCGCATTTGCATTCAATAAACTCATCATTAATAAAACGGATAGTATCATTCTCGGCGCAAGTGGAAATGTGGATGACACACTTCGATTAATTTCTGGGAAAATCAGAACGAACAATAATATTCTTACCCTTGGTTCTACCGGAACGCTTATTGAGTCAGGCAATAATAAAATTTCCGGAATCCTTCGGACAACGCGGAATGTTTTTTCCGGTACTCCCGGGAACACCTTTGGTAATCTGGGGTTAAAGATTGTAGCAGTAGGTAATGCGCCGGGCTCGACTCAAGTAACTCGATACACAGATACGACATTAAACGGCGCTGGAATTTTTTCCAATAATAAATCCATCCGCCGCTTTTTTGACATCGTTCCGGTTACCAATACGAATTTGAATGCAACGGTTGAATTTTACTATAACGCAAATGAAATTTTCTTACCGAACGAAGAAAGTAAACTACGACTGTGGAACACTTCCGATGTCGGTACAACGTGGAATATCATTCCTGGCTCTGTGGTAAATCAATCTGCGGATTTCATAACCGTCAACGGGGTAAATAGTTTGAATCGGCTCACGGCATCATCACTTACCCTTCAGCCGAAAACGGCCATCGTGCGGATGTGGAGAGACACCGATGGAATTGATTCAACGGTTAATGATTGGGTTCCAACATTCTGGGGGATGGAGGCAAGGCGAGGTTCTTTGATTGGTTCGCGAGTAGGATTTACTGCTTCGGATTCCATTCTGATAGTGGATACTCTTTCGGACACAACATACTACGCGGCAACCTTTGACAGTTCACGATGGACAAGAAAAGCATATCGGCTTGATGGTACGTTAGTGAAATCTACAGCGAACAATGTTCAATTCGGTTTTTCAAATACGAATGTGCGTACGGTAGAATTTTCTGCTTTTCATCCAAGTACGCTCACGCTCCGTTTTGTGAAAGATGGTGATGGAGATTTTTCAACCAGAGACGATACCGTACAGATTCCCTGGGATTTTACTCTCTACAACGGTTCAGTTCAATTGTTGCAGCGAAAACGACAAACGAATGTTTATCAGCTAATTGACAGTTTGTTGGAGGATTATGCATTCACTGCCGAATCCCGAGATAGTTTAGGTTGGATTCCACTTGGGTATTTCCTTGATAGTGCAGGAATTTCTTCGGCTGTCCTATCGGGTTCTCGTCCGGCAAGAAGGACAATCAGTACTTTTAACGGTCAGCACTACACGATTACGTTTGTTGGTTATGCAGCAAACGCAGTTATCATTAGAAAATTTCAAGATTCTGATGGAGAATTCTCTACTTCGAATGATAGGGGAACTAAACCTTGGAATTTAAAAATATATAGACAGCGCGAAGGTCTTTCAGACACTTTGGTCGGTGAGGTAGCCAATGCAAGGGAATTGACAGTTACGAACTTGCCGGACGGTAACTATATTGCTACCGAAGCTGATAGTGCAAGTTGGCGACCAATCGGTCATATTCTTCGTGGCGTGCCGGTAACAGATACGTCGCGCTCTGTCTCTTTTTCTATCAGTGGCGGTGATACCACTCGTTTTGATTTCGTCAACGTTCAATACAATACCATCGTCGTAAAATATCAGGTTGACCGCGATAATAATTTTTATAATGACCAATTTCAGGAATCCTACCCTTGGCATTTACGTGTTCATAAAAATTCTCCTTCAGGTATATTATTGGGGAGTATCTCGGGAACAGATCCTGCCGATACGATTCTCGCTGTACCAAACTTGCTTGATGGCATTTATTACGCAGTTGCCGTTGATTCGAGTGGCTGGAGAAGGTTAGGAAATATCTATTCCCAACGTTCTCCGGAAAAAGATACCAGTTCAAATGTTACCGAACTTCGCGTAGATTTGATAGGTGGAGGGAGAACAGCAGTTGTTACCTTTGTCGGTTCCAATGCCGATTCTGCTTCGTTCAGAACACTAAAACAACTTTCCGACGGTGTTCGTGGAAAAGCGCTGAAATTGAAATTTAAGAAAGGGAAACCACTTCCCGTTCATACCGATGCAAATATCAGAGATACAGCTTTTGAAAAAGGGTTTCCAAAAAAATCTAAAAAATTGATGATACTTGGAATGGAACAAACAAATAAAGATAGCGCAAAAAAATATGGTTGGATACTTTTTAAGAAAGCGATAAGCATCGGAAAGTTTTTACCGCAGGGAACCTATCGCGGAGGGTTTGATTTTATTGACCTCAGTAATTCAAAACTCTTCCGCAAGGCATTGAAAAACCCGAAAGTTGATAAATATTCCAATAAGATTGCCGCGGAATTGGCTATTCTTAAATTGAATATTATGGCAAGCGAAGGTGGGGTAACGCCGCCCGGTTTTGGAAAATTGCGATTCAATGAGGGAGGAGCAAATATTCATCAACTTAACGGATTGACAGTTGAACAAATCGGAGGAACTCCTGTCTCAGGTGGAGGTATGTTACCTGGCTTACTTGATTCTGCGCTTACGTATCATAAAACGTTTTCATCCGACTTCTTTTACAAAGCCACCGATGCACTGACAAAAATAAACGAAGCCTTCTGGGAAGCGGCAAGCACGGACGACACTATTACCGTTATTCCCTTGAAATTGAATGGCACTAAGAAATTGAGTGAAATAGATTTTCTTACGACAACAACTTCAAAATCTAACTCTCACAATAATTTCCTAACGACATATCAAAAGCCGGTAACGTTTGAGTTGTTCCAAAACTATCCGAATCCTTTTAACGCTTCAACAACGATTGAATATTATCTGGCTGATGATGCTGTCGTAACATTAAAAATCTACAATATTTTAGGTCAGGAAGTGAAGACGTTAGTAACAAATCAATTCGTTGAAGGCGGCTGGAATGACGTTGATTTTGATGCATCGAACCTCGTTTCCGGTGTATATTTTTACAGAATATTCGCTGCTATTGCAGATGACGAAGGTTCTGCAACAAAAGAAGAATATGTCCAGACGAAGAAATTAATTCTTCTGAAATAATTTTATTTTCTCAAACAAGTGAACGCCGTTAAGTATATTTCTTATCGGCGTTTTTTTTTCCTTACGTTCTTAAAAATTTTCTTGCACAGAAACAACGAGAGATGTATATTTGGCACGCTTGTTGAAAAAAATATGACTAAAATAACACACATGCTGTCACTCTCCATCTTCAACATTTGTATGAATCGTCAATTACCAATTTTTCGTTCAGATTTTTTTAAGTTTCTTTTTTCCACTCTCGTTTTCCTCTCAGTACTGAGCACCACAACGCTTGCGATTGACCGTGTCGCAGTGAGGTCAGGGGAGTGGAGTGATCCCACCATTTGGACTCCGACTGGCGTACCTCGCGATACTGATAATGTCATCATCTTGGATTCCAGCGGTTCACCATTATTTATTACGATTGAAAACACAAACGCAAATTGCGCGTCTATTCTTTTAGATTCGAATGATGTGGGAAGCATACTCGATATCCGCAATCTTAAAGTACTAACTGTTTCCGGAAGAGTGCTGGCACGCGGATTCATTCGGACTGAAAGTGGTTCTACAATTAATGTCGGAGGGGACTGGATAATAAACGGGGATTTTATAGCAGACTTTGGAAGTACGGTACGATTCTTTGGTTCAGAAAGCCAAACGCTCGCCGGTGCAGATACATTCGCGAATTTTGTGGTTAATAAATTGAGTGATACCGTTACATTGACGAGTGGAGATTTTCTGGTGAAAAATAACTGGATAGATTCTTCTGGCGTTGTGAATTTTGGCGATTTCAAAATGAATAATACCTCAGGTTCCGGAACTTTGATATTATCCGCCGTTGCAACTATTAAAGTCGGTGGAAATAATTCATTTCCATCGGGATATAGTTCATATAACCTCGATTCATCAAGTAGTGTTGAATTTTCTGGCGGGGCACAGCCAATCCATAATCGTAATTATGGAAACTTGATACTTTCTGGTAGCGGTAACAAAACAACTCAAGAAGCGATTGTGGTGAGGGGAAATTTAACAATAGGTACTGGAACGGTGTTAATTGGAGGTTCTTCACGCACGCACCGTATTGGAGGAAATTGGATAAACCATGGGCGATATACAACCGGCGCGAATAATGCAGTTGAATTTTATGGAAGCGGTACACAAACAATCGGCGGGGATTCTACGACGCAATTCCGCATACTTCGAATCAATAAACCAACGAATTCCATTGCTCTTCTTTCGAATAATATTTCCATTAACCTGACAGGCGCAAAAATTTTAGTTACGAGCGGAACTTTTGATATTTCCACATTCACTGCTAATCGAACAACACTTAGTGACTCGTTTGTTGTTCAAGGTTCGGCGAAATTCCGTTTAGAAGGAACAAATAATTTTCCTCAAAATTACTCTACAGTTGTTTTTTCACCATCCTCAACGTGCGAGTATTATTCTTCTGGGAATCAATTAATATCAGCGCGAAATTATGGTAACTTGCAATTAAATGGAAACGGAGTAAAGACCGGCAACGGAACATTTCAAGTATCAGGCGCTTTGGCTATCGGCTCAGGGGTAACATTTAACGATAGTTCATTTGCTGTAACATTATCGGGAAATCTTGAAGTCGCATCGGATGGATTTTTTAATGGAAGTGATTCAACGCTCTTTAATGGCACTACCACCTTTATCGGAAATGGTTCACGTTCTTTTCATACTGTTATACTTTCAGGAATACTTATCGACAGCGGAAAATCGTTTACCGTTACCGGCAATTGGTATAATAGCAATACCTATAATGCAACCGGGTCAGTAGTATTTAATGGTTCTTCAACCCAATCCATCTCCGGAGGTAATTTTCACAACATCACCTTTAATGGGACTCAAAATAAAATTTTTACCGATATCACGAACGTTTCGGGAAATTGGTCTAATCTTGGTAGCGGAATCGTTTCAAGTAATCAGATAATTGTCTTCAACGGAAGCAGTAAGCAGACAGTAAATAATGGAACCTCACAATTCGGAAATGTTACGGTTGATAAAACCGATACTCTTTTAGCCGCAGGCAACCTTACATTCTCTGCAAGTCTCAATTTATCGGATGGAATTTTTTCTGACGGAGGATATGAAATTCACCTTCTTGGAAATTTCTCAAACGAATCACAGTATTACGGAACCGGAGGAATATTTTTTGATGGCACAACGGTACTTTCAGGAGGGGGTGGATATAATTTTCGAAATGTTTCTATTACTAATTCACTTAATGATGGCGGTGAATCAATTTTTGTCCGAGGGAATTGGGATTTATCCGGGACTTATACCGCTTCAGGTACGGTAACATTTTCAGGGACATCAACTCAATCAATTGATGGTTCTAATTTTTACAACATTGCCCTTACAAATTCCGGACAAAAAAATGTTTTAGGGCTTCTCACGGTCACTAAGAATTGGACAAACACCTCTTCAAATTTTAACTTTGCAGGTTCGACTATCGAATTTAATGGTACAACAACTCAGCTGATCGGGTCGAGTAATTTTGACTCCATCAAGTTTTCAAGTTCCGGATTGAAGATTATTACCGGAAATATTTCTCTAAAAAAGTTGACTATTGGTTCAGGCGCAAAATTAAACGGCGGAAATTCAAATATCTCCATTGCACGGGAATGGATTAACAACGGTATATTTTATGATTCTACGAGTACATTGACACTAACGAAGAACGGCACAATGACTCTTGCCGGCGATAGCATGACCAGCGTGTATAATCTTATCGTGTCAGATTCGACATTGCTTGAAATTCAGAATGGCAGAACATTACTGCTCAACGGAACACTCACCGAGCGTGGTTATGTTTCGGGGGTAATCGAACAAACCAAAAATATCAATACGCCGAACAACGAGTATAATTTTGGAAACATTGGAGCGAAACTTTCTTCATCCGGTTCCGTTCATCCCGGAGTTACCACTATTCGTCGAACAACAGGAGTGCTCGCAAATGGTTTTGATTCGAGTCAGGTAATAAAACGCATCTATATCATTCGCGCTGAGAATGACTCAAACCTGAATTTGACACTCACACTTGCGTACAACGAAAATCAGGAACGAAACAGTCAGGTGGAAAGTGATTTACGGTTATGGCGAGCTGAAGAAAATAGTCCGGTCTGGGAGAGGATTAATAGTTTACCTAATCCCGATAGTAATCTTGTTCGCGCGGTGAATGTTCAAAGACTTTCGCAATGGACATTTTCGTCCACCCGTGTTCGCAGGTTTGTAAAATCAGTTGGCAATTGGAATGTAGATACGAATTGGAACCCTCTTGGAATACCTACTTTAGCAGATAGTGTATTGATTATTGCAGGAAGAGAGTGTATCATACCGGAAAATTATGAGGCATTTGTCGGCTCTATAAATATCGAAGGAACATTAACAATCACTCAGGATGAAACATTAAATGTTGCCGGAGATTGGGTTCGCTCAGGTACTTTCAATGGAAATTCAAGTCTCATTAGGTTCGTTGGAACAAATCAATCCGTTGCGGTTTCTGATTTCCATCACATTTCTTTTACCGATGGAGGAACAACAACACTACTTGGAAGTATGTCAATCAGCGGTAATGTTTCAATAAGTTCCGGTGATACAGTTACAGGCGGTACGCACAATTTTTCTGTTCTTGGCAATTGGTCAAATAGCGGCGTATTTTCTTCGAGTGGAAATTCAACGCTCACGTTCAACCGTAATGCTGCACAAGAGGTTTCATCAAGTCAGTTCACGAATGTAACATTTGCAGGCAGTGGAACAAAAACGGTAAGTGGAAATTTAAATATCGGTGGAGATTTAGAAGTTGGTGCGAATGTTACCGTTAATGCGTCTGCATCTTTATCCGTGGCTGATGATGTTACCATAAATTCAGGCGGTGCATTTAATGGTGGCTCTCAGACTCACTTTGTCGGCGGCGATTGGACTATCAACGGGACGTTTATTCCTTCCGGCTCAACGATAGTATTTAACAATAGTGGGAATCAAACGATTGCCGCTTCCAAATTTTCCAATGTTACCTTTCGTGGAAATGGAACAAAAACAATAGGTACATTTTCAGCGTTAGGGAATGTCATTCTTGATTCAGGCATCGTTCTCAATAGCGGTTCAACGGTAGATTCGATAGGGGGAAATTTTATTAACAATGGAACATTACAATCAACGGGAACAATGGTAATGTATGGTGATGGAAAATATTTGGGTGGAAATGATACTACAGTATTTTCAACGTTAGTTATCCGTGGCGCGATAATTGATACAAGTAACATAACGATAACTGATAGATTGTCAGTTTTAGGTTCTGCGGGGTTTATTCAAACAAAAGGCATTGTACGATTTACCGGAAATACCACACTCGGCGGCTCTGCTGAATTGAACTCCGTTTATATTCAACCCGGAAACACACTCACTTTAGACGCAAACTCCTCTTTGAGCGTCTCCGATAGTTTGTACGTCGGTGGAACGCTTGACCTTTTAACAAATAATCCCACGAACATAGAATTTACAGGAACAAGAAATCAAACAATTCCCGCAATCAGTTATCGAAGTCTCGGTGTATTCAATGGCTTTACAAAATATGCTAAAGGAGATATCACGGTAAAGGGCGATTTCACGATTGATACATTAACAACATTTGATGATAATTCTTTTTCAATTACGCACAACGCACAAAATGGTATCGTAAATAATCGGGGAACGTATTCAGGAAATGGAACGTACAACATTCAATCAAGTTCCTCCTTGAGCGGGGGAGGAGTATATAATTTTAAGAATTTTACTGTAGACAACGGTGTTACCGTGAGTATGGGTTCCCTCGATATTTTTATTCGCGGGGATTATATTAACAATGGTGGACTTTCCTCAACGGGTAGATTTATTTTTAACGGAACGAATCAAAGTATTACCGGCACACAGTTTTACAATGTGTACATCTCCGGAACAGGAACAAAATCATTTACAAACAGCACAGAGGTTTTAGGTTCCGTTGAAATTGAGTCAACGGCAATTTTCAACGGTTCCACATTCAATCATAAAGTAAAAAGAAATTGGATAAATCGCGGGGAATATATTTCGGCAGGTTCTTCTACGGTTACCTTTTCAGGTGATTCTGCGCAAACAATTTCCGGGAGTAAATTTCGTAACCTTGTTTTTGGCGGAAGCGGAACAAAAATTGCAAGTGGAAATTTAACAGTTGATAGTTCTTTGTTTATAGATGTTGGAGTTGAATTCAATGCCGGAAATTTCTCTCATTCAGTCGCCGGAAATTGGACGACGCTGGGTGAATTCACTTCGTTAGGTTCAACAATTATTTTTGATGGGACAGGCAACCAGACAATAGCAGCAAGTTCTTTAGAAAACGTTGTAATCCGGGGAGGGGGTTCGAAAAATACAACAATCGGATTAACGGTTACTGGAAATTTAACAGTCGAATCCGGCGGACTATTTAATCCTTCAAACTCTATTACCATCAGCGGAGATTTGACCATTGATTCAAATGGAATTTTCCTCGGTGGAGGATTTACGCATACACTGAAGGGAAACATTGATAATTTTGGTTCTTTTAATCCGCAGTCGAGTACACTCAATTTTACTAAAAATGGAACTTCAACTCTTACAGGCAATTTGTCGGTAAATAATATTGTTATTTCCTCATCAACAGTTCTTATCGTTTCAAGTGGCGATACACTTACTCTTAGTGGAGCATTAACTGAGAACGGTTACATTTCCGGTTTAATTGCACGAACTGAAGCCCTTACGATTGCCGGAAGTTATTCGTTCGGGAATATCGGTGCAACAATAAATTATACCGGAAGTATCCATCCGGGGGCGACAACAATTTATCGTCATACTGGTTCTGTTCCTCCAGGGTTTGGCGCCACAGAGGCAGTGAAAAGATATTATTTTGTAAACCCTGCATTTGACTCAGTGGTAAATGCCTCTGTGAGATTTTCTTATGATGATAGAAACATTTCTTCAAATGAATTAAACAATCAAACAGAAGCACAGTTGACGTTATGGGAGGGGAACAGTAGCACCAACGAATGGTTAAATCAAATAGCAAGCACGGTAGATGCAGCGAATAATTTTGTTTCCCTCACAGGGCTTACACATTTTTCGAATTGGGCAATTTCTTCTCAAAAAATAAAAACATTTACTGCGTTTTCGGGAAGTTGGAATGACCCTCAGAACTGGAGTCCGAAATCGCTTCCGATTAACATTGATAGTGTTGTCATTCCTTCACTTCGTACCGCAATAATAGATTCAGTCACGATGGTAAGTACAAAAGGACTATACATTGCAGGTACACTCGAAGCAAAATATGGCTCAACCTTAAAAGTATATGGTGAATGGAATAGAAGCGGCGGAACATATAATGCAGAGCCGAGTACTGTTGAGTTCCTTGGGGGAAATCAGACGATTTCTTCAACTACTTTTTCTTCAGTTGTATTAAGCGGAACTTCTTCAAAAACGTTGACCGGAGCAGTTACCGTTACCGGAAGTTTTCGTATCAATTCCGGCGTTACTGTTGTTGCAGGGAATGGATTATCACACAGAATTTCAGGTGATTGGGTAAATAACGGATTGCATAATTCACAAACTTCAACTTTTACATTTGATAAAACCGGGACTGCGTCATTCAACGGGAATACAACATTTTATAACCTTACTATTTCCGTTCAGACTCAACTTGAAGTTCAAAATAATGATACCGTATCCATTGCTTCTGGGGGAACACTGACTGAATCCGGCTATTTCAAAGGCATCATTCGTGCGTCTCAGGATGTTTCATCGGTTGGGCAGGACTATCATTTTAGCAGTATTGGCGCCTCGCTTAATTTCACCGGAATACCGCCCGGACTGACAACAGTAACTCGCATCAGTGGCATTTCTCCACAAGGATTTTCATCCTCAAATGTTGTGCGGCGGTATTATATAATTTCTTCACAGACAAACCCATCAAATGCAACGCTCACCCTACGTTATAATGCATCGCAGGAATTACAAGGTCTTGACGCGTCACTCCTGAAATTATGGAGAAGTCTTAATAACGGAACATCGTGGGGGATTGAACAATCAAGCACCGTTAATACACTAACAAGCGCACTATCCATCGAATCACTTACTGAATTTTCCACTTGGGCAATTTCCGCATCGAATGTGAGAACATTTAACACCACTGCTGGAAATTGGAATTCTGATGCAAATTGGTTACCAACGGGAATTCCGACTTCACTTGATAGTGTTTATATTCCTTCCGCGATGAGCGTTACTATTCCGAGTTCGTATGCTGCAAGCGCGAGGAGTTTATATCTCGCAGGTACCCTTTCTATGAGCACGGGAACGCTTTCAATTTTGCGCTCGTGGAATAAAGATTCGTTGGCAACATTTTCTGCCGGAACAGGAACTGTCATTTTCAACGGCGGAAATCAAAATATCAGTTCAAGTAATTTTGCAAACATTAGTTTTGCAGGAACTGCCTTTTCTACTAAAACAATTTTCGGGAATGTTACCGCTTTCGGTTCAATTGCGATTTCTAATGTTACCCTTCAAGCAGGAACATATTCCGTAAGCGTGAATAGAAACTGGACGAATGATGGCGTGTTTCTTTCTTCCGGAACAGTTTCTTTTTCCGGGAGTGATTCACAAAGAGTTACACGAGGTAGATTCAACGATGCAGTGTTTTCCGGAACTGGAAGAAAATTTTTATCAGATAAAATTTCGTTCCGAAATGTTACTATTTCATCGGGGGCAACGGTCGAGGTTCAGACATCGAATGATATTGACTCCGTTCGAGGCAACTGGGTGAATAACGGGGACTTCATTTCTCTCGGGACGGTAATTTTTAATGGAACAACCGAACAACATATTTCACAAAGTTCATTCAATAGTATTGTCTTTCAAAATAGCGGCGTAAAATATGCAGACGGCAATCTTTCCATGAGCGGGAGTGTTACCCTTTCTCCAAATTCAAAATTTGTTGCCGGACCTTACATACATTCGGTCGGTGTAAATTGGACGAAGGATATCTCATCAGAATTTACTCCGACTGGTTCGACAATTTGGTTTAACGGAACAAGTTCGCAATCAATAAGCGGTAGTAATTTTCATCATATTCGTTTTTCAGAAGTTGGTAGTAAAACCGCCACCGGTAATTTAGAAATTGATAGCAATGTTACGATTGATGCGTTTTCTAATTTTTACGGTGGAAATTCAGACCATACCGTTGGTGGAAATTGGAATGAAACAGGTACGTTTTATACAGGCATCGGTTCTTTAATTTTTACGAAACAAGGAACCGCAACATTTACCGCTACTCAAGGAAATTCTGACGTACATCGTCTTATCGTTCGTCCCTCGACAATGTTAGCTGTTACTTTCGGAACGACAATTTCCATTTTCGATACTCTTATTGAGGAAGGTTATGTGAGCGGGAGAATTGAAACGAGGGCGGTTGTCAATTCACCGGATTATACCTACTCTTTCGGTGGTATCGGCGCTTCAATTCAGATTCCAAGCGTTGAAGATTCGCTTGGAAGTGTTAGGATTGTTCGCTCAAGCAACACTATACCTCCCGGATTTGCAGTAACCGATGCGGTAAAAAGACGATATGAAGTTTATGCTGAAAAAAAATCTGCTGTTGCACTTCTCCAGGTAAAATTTAACAAAGCGCGAGAAGGAAATTCACAAAATGATTCCACGTTGAAACTATGGTCGAGCATAAGTCAGGGAGCTTCATGGAAGAGGAAGCCGCAGAGTATTTTTGATAGTTCCTCGTCAATGGCAACAATAACCGGACTCGATTCTACAGTACAATGGTTGGCGTTCTCCTCAAGCGCAGGAAGGAAGCCAAGTGCGGGAAATGTTTCGTGGAATGATGAATCCGTATGGAGTCCCGGGGGAATTCCAACATTAGCCGATTCTGTGTATGTTCCTCTTGGAACAACACTCATCATTCCTCAAGGCGTTAATGTTTATGTCGGGGATATTCATATTGCAGGAACATTACAAGTACCGAAACAAAGCACGCTCCATGTTTATGGCGATTGGTACAATACCGGAACATTTTTTTCTGATAGCGGAACGGTGAGTTTTGATAGCAGTGAACAGAAAATAGATTATGCAAATTTTTATAACCTCATACTCAAAGGGAACGGCGTGAAGTCGGCAGTAGATTCGTTCACCGTAAAAAATGATTTGGTACTGAATGGCGTAGAATTCCGAGATGCGGGCAACAACATTCGAATTGAAGGCGACGTATATTTTGAAAACTCGAATAGACAAAACAAGCGGGTCATTCCAATCTATTCCGGTAGCGGCGCCACAATTTTTAACGGAGTAACAAAACTCAACGGTGATGGAGACATAACTCTTCACAACGTATTTATATATGGAACGCTTGATGCAGATGATAATGACATAACACTAACTGGTAATTGGAGTGCGAGCGGTACATTTACCTCGTTAGGTACCGTGTCGTTAAACGGAAATGATTCACAGTATGTTTTCACAAATCCAACTGACACAACTCACTTTTATAATCTGGATATCAATAAAGTAAGCGGCGGAGTTATCCAGGGAAGCCGTATTGATGTTTCAAATGATTTTAATTTGCTCGCAGGGTATTTCGACACGCGGGGAAATAATTTGTCCGTGAAGAAGTTCTTTAATTTAAACGACGGAATATTCAAAGCTAATTCGAGTACAATCTCCGTCGGCCGCGATTGGAATAGAAGCGGAACATTCATTCGTGGAACTTCTACGGTTTCGTTCTTTAACACAAGCAATCAACCGCAATCAATTTCGAGTACGCAATTTCACAACCTCACGCTACAAGAGAGCAACACAAAAACATCGAACGGTGCATTGGAAATATTTGGAACATTTCGAATGGACAACGGACGTTTCATTGATGACGGGGATTCCATTATTGTCAGGGGAGATATTTCAATTGCTTCCACTGCGACCTATGATGGTACAGGTTTAATATCATTTCCCTCCACATCGTCTTTTTCCGGTGGCGGAACATTCCAGTTCCAAGATGTAAATATAAGCGGTACACTCAACGGTGGAAATGAAACAATACTTATTAGAGGAAACTGGGCAAACAACGGGGCATTTGTTTCCAACGGGATTGTCCGATTCAATGGCACGAATCAAATGCTTTCTGGCTCTGCATTTCATTCGGTTGAATTTACCAACGGAGGAATGAAAACTATTTTAGGTTCACTCTCGGTAAGCGGTAATTTTTCAATAATGAATAATACGAGTGTTACTGCGGGAAACTTCTCCCATCTTATTCAAGGGAATTGGGATAAGGCATCAACAGGTACCTTTATTCCCAATAATTCTTTGGTCCATTTCAATAGTGTTTTACCGCAAACAATTTCCTCCACAACGTTTCATAATCTACAGTTCAGTTTAAGCGGACGAAAATCTGCAACAGGAGCGTTACATATCCAAGGTAATTTTGAAAACCTCTATCCCTCGGAGTTTTCCGCAGGAAGTTTTCTACACACGTTCGACAGTAACTGGACAAACGCCGGAACATTGATTCCTAACACCAGCACAATGGTATTCACACGCAACGGTGAGGTACTTTACAATGGAGGGATGGATTCACTTAATAATCTTGAAATAAAGCCGCAGACAACATTACATATTATTCCTCCGTCGAAAGTTGTACTCAAAAATTCACTCATAGAATCAGGTTACTTGAAAGGAAGTATTCAGAAAACAGAAAATGTCAATGAGCCATTCCTCGTCTATAATTTCGGTAATATCGGCGCTTCGATGAGTTATAGTTCAACACCCCCCGGTATTACGACGATTGAGCGAATTTCAGGTTATTATCCCGCAGGCTTTGATACAACTACGGTGGTGAAGCGGACTTATTTTATTCGTACGGCAAATATTTCGACTGATGATTCTGTCCGTTTATCATATAACGAAGTTCGTGAATTGAATAATCAGGATGAACCACGATTATATTTATTTTCATCACCGGATACTGGAAAAAGATGGGCGCGTTTAGATAACAGTTTTTCGAATGGTTTAGAAAATTACGTTGGTGTCGGCAGAGTTGACACATTGCAACACATTACAATGTCTTCCCATGGACTCCGGCTATTTGTTGGTACGGGAACGCGTGATTGGTCGGATAGTACCGTCTGGGAACCAAAAGGAATTCCAACGAGAAGCGATAGCGTTTATATTCCTGCTGGCGTATCATGTGTTATTCCTGCTAATTTCAACGGAGCAATTTGCGGCGATATCACGATTGATGGAACACTCGGATTTTTTGGCTCTGACACACTTCGTGTAACCGGAGATTGGAAACGGAACGGTACGTTTTCACGAGGAACAAGCACGATTTCCTTTGAGGGAAATAACTCTCAATCTATTACTGCGACTGATTTCTACAATTTTACCGTGAACGGAAATGGCGTAAAACGAGCCCTTGGTGATATACGAGTTGACGGTTCACTTGATGTACGAAGCGGAACATTTCAGGATAATGGTTTCAATATTTTTGTGAGAGATTACATCATTGTTCAGGGAGAGTACAATGGAACAGGAACATTTATCGTGGACGGAAGCAGCACGCAATTACTCGGAAACGGACAAATCCACTTTGGAAATTTCAATATTCCGGTTGCAAAAGTTTTTACTGATAATGGAAAAACATTTTTCGTTTCGAAGCAGTGGGACAATAACGGAATATACACTGCCACCGGTATTGTAAATTTTAATGGAACAACTTCGCAAACAATCAACCGGAGCAATTTTTACTCGGTTCAATTCTCCAATACGGGAGTAAAAAATGTCGGTGGAAATCTGACTGCTCGCGGTAATTTTGTGATTGAATCGGGAGCGAATATCAATGCTGAATCATTTCATATCGGTGTTTGGGGAAATTGGACCAACAACGGAATTTTTAATCGCAGTGGGAATGGTGTGGATTCTCTTTATGGTTCAGGGAAGAAGATTGATGGTTCGGCTGCGCAAATTACCTTTAACACATTAGTTATTGCCGATTCGATGTACACGACGAAAAACATCCGAATCACCAACGCATTAAATGTAATCGGCAGTAGAAATTTCAAGCAGGCATCAGGAACAACAATCTTCGATGGGACCACTTCCTTTGCAGGTAAGGCACACCTTGTAAATGTTACAGTTCCCAATACACGATTATTGCAACTCGCATCAAATTCTCTCCTTCATATTTCCGGTACACTTTCCGGGAATATTGACGCGACAACGAACTCGTGCACAATAGATTTTGACGGCATTGGTGACCAAACCGTTCCATCCATCATTTACGACACCTTAGTCGTTTCTAATGGTGGTTTAAAAAGTAAAAGCACTGAAGAACAAAATCTTTTTGTTAATAGTTTACTCATCATTGAATCCGGGACTTCGTTTTCAGAAAACGGAGATACGGTTTTGATTCGTGGTAACGTGCTTAATCGTGGGTTATACGAAGGAAATGGAGCAACAGTTGTAGCCAATAACAGACGGAATTCAAAATTGTTCGGTGAGAATGCTTATATCTATCGCTTCCATCATCTCAATCTTCGCAGTAGCGATACACTCACTACCGGTACACTTGATGTGCATATTACCGGTAACTATGTCAGTACGGGAAAACTTGTTTCGCAAGGAAATCTTATTTTTGATGGTAATGGCGGACAAACAATTTCGGCTGGTTCATTCTCACACCTCGTGATTGGGGGAACCGGTGTGGTATCTTTGACGGACACTATTTTTGTTGAAAACTCTCTCACCATTCAGACTGGTGCAGTTTTACATTTTGGTTCCGGACTCAAGCACAGAATTTTTGGAAATATCACAAATAATGGTGCGCTCAACGGAGGAAGCAGTGAAATTCAATTTGTCGGAACATCGTTTACGAATAATGGCAATACTCTCTTCAATACAAGCACGTTTTCGTTAAAGGGCAATGGAGTTCAATCAATTTCCAGTCAATCATTGCCGAGATTTTTTAAACTCGTGCATGATAATCCATTCGGCACAACTCTAAATTCGAACATTCAAGTCGCAGATACACTATTGATGTTGCGGGGTGCGCTTATAACAAATACGTTTCAGGTTCAATTAGATACTTCATCATGGTTAGTAGAAAGCAATAACGGAAGTATTATTGTAGGTGCAGTAAAAACAAAGCGTGCATTATATAAAAACGTTCGTAATTTGCTGAATGGCATTGGGCTTGAAATCTTCCCCACTGATACTACGGTTGGGTTGACAGATGTTACGAGAAGAACAGGGATTAAACTTTCCGGCATCGGTAATCTTCCGTTTTCAAACAGTAAAACAATTGCGCGATATTTCGATATAGAATCTGCAGCGCTCATAAATTTTCAAGGAACAGTTACGGTTCATTATAATACGTTGTTAGATACGATTGGTTACGATGAATCCACATTCCGCGTTTGGACCTCTACCAATGGTGGAACGTCTTCGTGGAATGGATATCCGGATTCCAGCAGGGCATACATTGTTGATGATAGCGTCGTAACTACAGGTGTTCGTATCAATGCTCCGGTAACCCGCTTATCTCTTTCCGATTATAGTAATCCATTGCAAGCGAACACGATTTCATTGCAGTCGTTCCGCGTTCCATCACGAGATGTGAATAATTCAACATCACGCTATGGACAGCGATGGAATTTTTCACTTCATCGCGGTTCTCCAACAGGCGTAACGGAAATTGCAAATGTATTCGATTCAACTGCAACAGCGCCAAATCTCCTCGATTCGACTTATTACCTTGTTCAGAATGATAGCAGTGAATGGGAACATATTGCCTATCGAATTAATAACGGCGATTATACCATTTCTTCAAACTCTGTTTTTCCCGTTCGTGTGTACGGCGGAGTTACCAAGAATCTTGATTTCTTCAATTTTCACAGGAACACAATGACTGTGCGGATGTGGTTGGATGACGATAGTTTGCTTTCTACAACATCTGACCGAAGATTGATTCCTTGGACATTCACACTTGCAAGTTCTTCAACTCTGCTTGACACAACAACCGACGATTGGCATCTTGATAGACTTGTAGACGGTGAATATACATTATCCGCGAAAGATAGTGTTGGTTGGACTATTATGGGAAGTATTCAAAATATAACAGATACTTTACGCGATAGCACAAGACGAATTCTCTCCATCGAAAACGGTTCATCGTACTTCATTGATTTTCTCGTTTTCCCAACGCAAGAAAGTTATCTCACGTTTACACAAGACAAATGGAAAACGGTACCGTCAAAATTAGCGAACCGAAAACCGGCAAACCCGCTCACGCAGAAAAAACCCACAATGGGAAATATTACTGATACGGTTTTCAGTAAAATTTTTGTAAAAAAGAAATTTATTGAAAGAGAAGTCAACGGGAGAATGGCTAAAAAAGAAATCGGCTTAACGCTTGGGCTTCCACTTTCGGAAAAATTATTGAAACGCGATACGCTTGCATACCTGCATATTCTCCATAAGGGAGATAACGTACGTGCATTTCTTGGAAGCGGCTTAACACAAACTGCAAAAGGGTTTGATAATTTACAAGGCGAAATGCGGAATCCTCGTTTTACATCGGCGTGGAATAATAAACTTCTCGGCGAACTTCTTGCCCTGAAGATGAACATTGCAATGAGTGATGCCCGCATAACTCCTCAACGTTTAGGAGATGTAATGTATTCGTCAGGGACTGTTCTTCATCCACTGTTACCATCGCTGGTAGAGAATAAAACGTTGCGACAAATAGCTCTCAATACGGATTCCGCCCTTACGTTTTGGAAGGAGCGTTATTCGATAAGTGATAGTTCCGATACGCTTTTCTTTACGGCACTTTCTCAAACACTTGGAGAAATCAATTCGGCATTTGATACAACAATTTTTCCTTCTGATTTTATTTTAAATTCAATTGACAGCACCTATTCACCGCTTGTTCATAATGTTAAAGGAAGGTTGCTGTATAAAATTCCATTTTTGAAAAAGAATGTGAACATCACCGATACTGTTGCTCTTCCTCTGTATAGTACCCCGTTTACATACCGATTGTACCAAAACTATCCGAATCCTTTCAACGGAAGAACAATCATCCAATACGATTTACCGTACGATGCGCGCGTTTCCTTTGAAGTGTATAATATTCTCGGGCAAAAAGTTGCTACGCTCTTTACAAATAAACTTCACACCGCAGGACCTGACGAGGTTGCGATTGACATTTCCCATTTACCAAGCGGCATCTATTTCTACCAGATGACAGCAAAAGCAACGGAGGCAGCAAATGACACGGGAGAATTTGTAGAGACGAAGAAGTTTGTGTTAATCAAGTAACGAATATCAGATTTTTACCTTTATCCACCAATGAAGGTGAAGTAACTAAATAACCTATATCCAATCATTAAATTGAAAGAAAATTCTTATGGCAGAACCAACCCCTAGTGGAGCGAAAATCACGATTCAACAAGAAATTGATAAACTCGGTAAATCTTGCGTAGCGTTGAAAGAAACAACGAATAAGGTGCGAGATAAACTGGCGCCTGTTCTTCGCCGCGATGCGGCGGGAAAAGGACCGGCAGGTATCTCATCCGAACTCGCTGCCCAACTTCGCGAGGCGAAACAATCTTCACCGATGTTAGAATCGTTATTGCTGCAAGATGAAAAAATTTCCGAAGTGCAAAATACGTTAGGTGACGTATTGGGCGCATTGGATTTCTAATTCATTCTCGCATCATCGTTCTTAATTTCAATTGTATGAATCCATACAATTATTGTTAATTATAAACAAAACAAAGGCGATTTCCTTTCAAAAGAAATCGCCTTCTTTTTTAAAAGGAAAATTTATTGAAATGAGATAATAAGAGAAATGCGGTGGGTGTTTTCGAATTGTTCGAAAACATTGTATTGCGAGAAGGAGTAGTCAACAGCAAATTTTGTTAACCGAATACCTCCACCATACGTCAGCACGCCGACTTCAGAATAACCTGCACGCAACGCAAGCATATTTTTATAGAGATACTCCATCCCGCTATGAACATCGAAACTCATACTTCCCAGATTGAAGTTTGATGCAGAACGACGGTTTTCAAAACGAATGTCAACATCGAGGGCAGGTGCAAATTGTCCGCCGAGTGCATCGAGTAAATATGCGCTTCCGAGTTTTAGCGTTGGGGTGATAAGTTCGTTTCTTCCGGTATTCCACGAAACAAATGTTGTAGTAACATCCTGAAAATTTGCCCCCAGAATAAATTGCTCGCTTGCACGATATCGGGCTCCAATATCAAATCCCACGCCAAAAGCATTATACTCAGCATTTTCTCTCCGAAGGAGTTTTACATTTCCCCCGAAAGAGAGCACGTCTGAAAATTGAAAAGCATAACTCGTAAAAATTGCCCAGTCAGCCGTAGAAAATAATTTTACTCTCGAAGGGTCAATGCGGGCGTTGGGATTATTGATGTCGTGAATTACTTGTCCTGAATTTACATCAATAAGTGCGCCGCGGGTATCGTAATTATCGTCAGATGCAAGACGTATCATACTGATGCCTAATGCCGTATTGTTGCTCATCGGAAATCCCACGCTTGCAAAATCATAGTTAAG
>JAGXRH010000025.1 GCA_018335975.1 Ignavibacteriales bacterium | reverse complement strand
TATTTAATTAAAACCAATGGAAATGGGGGTCAAACATGGGCTAAAACTTTAGGAGGAAGTGACTTCGTCTCTGGTTCTTCCACACAACAAACTGATGATGGAGGATACATTGTTACAGGTAATATTCAATATTTCGGTACATCAAATAATGACGTCTATTTAACCAAAACAGATGGTAATGGAAATCAAATTTGGACAAAAACTTTTGGTGGAAGTGGTACGGATGTTGGTAATTGCGTTCAGCTAACCGTTGATGGTGGATTTATTATTGTAGGTGTTACAGATTCCTTTGGTGCTGGGGGTAATGATGTTTATTTAATCAAGACTAATCCAAATGGAAATAAAAAATAAAACAAGTAAAATTGAAACTAATGAATTTAGAACAATTAAAAAATATTATTGATTCGAATAATTTTGATGCCATTATCGGTCAAGCAGAAAACGAGTGTCTTGAGTGTAAAAATGGAATTTACTCCAAGGACGAAAATGGAAGACTTGAATTAGCAAAAGATGTAACTGCATTTGCTAATCATAAAGGAGGGATGATCTTAATCGGGGCGAAAACTAAAAAAGAATCTACACAGTACGGTGAGATTATAGAATCAATAGAACCATTTCCTCGAAATTTGGTTGACACTAAAGACTATCATAATATTTTGAAAGACTGGGTATATCCAAAATTATCTAACGTAGAAATAAACTGGCGATCAATAAAACAAAACGATTCAAAGGGAATTATTAGCATATATGTTCCATTGCAACCTCAAAATTTTTATCCGTTTCTTATCAAGAAAGACATTGATTTGGAAACTAATAAAAAAAGAAAAGAAATTGTTTTTGGTTATATAGAACGTATCGCCGATAGTAATGTACCAGCCTCTATCGATAACATTCAAAGGCTGATTCAGTTGGGAACAAACTATGATGTAGTAGAAAAACATTTGACAAGTATCGAAACTTTACTTTCAAGCCAATCTCTCACACAAAATAATAACGACGATAAAAAAATAATCGCAAGAATCGAAGAGTCATTAAAATCAGCAGAGATAGATACAAAGCGTTCTTTTTCTCTTTCTGCCTTTCCAATTCCTTTAAGTGAAATTCCAGATTTTTTTAAACCAACACCAAATAAAATAACTAACATTATAGAAAAACCTCCATTTCTGAGAGAAAATGGTTGGAACCTTCCATCTGGAAAATCAAAAATATCAAAAGGAAAATCCTTCCAAATAAGTTATGGCGGTTATAGAATCGTCGAATTTTATTCTGATGGAAATCTGGTTTTTTCTTGTTGTGTTGATGAAAATTATCTTTGTTTCAGTTTTGGAGAATTGCAAATAAATACTGCGGCATTAACTGAAAGCACATATCTTTTTTCAAGTTTATTTAATAATTTTTTGACTTCTCTTACTTCCACGCCTTCTCAAATTGGTATAACTATTCATTTCCAAAATTTGCACAAAGACAATAAAGAGACTTTCATTGTTCCATCTGAAGCAAATAATATTTTAGGAAGGGCCCCTTTATCACATCAAAAATTTAATGCACCAGAAGATGAATTTACAAGAATTATAAAATTTGATTGTAAAAATTTTCTACCAGAAAAGATTGGTTATCAAATACTTAAAGAAATATATCTTTGGTTTGGTATTGAAGAAGATAGTATTCCATATACTAATCGCAACGAAGGAACTATTGATATAAACAAAATTCTATCCAAATAACAATTCTCCAATGTCTAAACTCACCCTACTCACAAATCTCAAACAACAAGCAACTCTCGGCGGCGGAGAAAAACGCTTTGAAGAGCAACACAAAAAAGGCAAACTCACCGCACGCGAACGTTTGGAAATTCTTCTCGACAAAAATAGTTTTGAAGAAGTTGATGCGCTCGTTGTTCATCGCTCAAAAGATTTTGGTTTGGAAAAAGAACAATACCTCGGCGATGGCGTTGTAACCGGTAGCGGCACCATTGATGGAAGGTTAGTTTTTGTTTTCAGTCAGGATTTTACTGTGTTTGGCGGTTCACTTTCCGAAGCGCACGCCGCAAAGATTTGCAAGATAATGGATATGGCAATGAAAGTAGGCGCGCCGATAATTGGACTTAACGATTCCGGCGGCGCACGAATTCAGGAAGGAGTTGTTTCGCTTGGCGGTTATGCGGATATTTTTTTACGCAACACGCTTGCATCGGGAGTTGTTCCGCAAATTTCTGCTGTGCTTGGTCCGTGTGCTGGCGGCGCAGTGTACTCTCCCGCAATCACCGATTTTATTTTTATGGCGAAGAACACGAGTTATATGTTTGTTACGGGACCAAATGTTGTAAAAACCGTAACACACGAAGATGTTTCGTTTGAAGATTTGGGAGGAGCAGTTACGCACGCGACCAAAAGCGGCGTTGCGCATTTCGCGTGCGAAAATGAAATCGAATGTTTGCGAATGATGCGGAAATTATTCAGTTACATTCCTTCCAACAATATTGACGATGCACCAACATTTGAAACGAATGATGATTTCCATCGCGAAGATGAGAAACTCAATTCCATCATTCCGGAAAATTCCAACAAGCCGTACGATATCAAAGATATAATCAAACTCATTGTTGACGATGGAGATTTTTTTGAAGTGCACGAACTCTACGCGCAAAATATTGTCGTCGGATTTTCTCGGCTCGGAGGAAAATCCGTTGGCATTATTGCGAATCAACCATCTGTTCTTGCCGGAGCGCTTGATATTGATGCGAGTTTGAAAGGAGCACGCTTTGTTCGATTCTGCGATGCATTCAATATTCCAATTCTCGTGTTTGAAGACGTTCCCGGATTTCTTCCCGGTACTGACCAAGAGTGGAGAGGAATAATAAAACACGGCGCGAAACTTCTCTATGCTTTCGCCGAAGCAACCGTCCCAAAAATTACGGTGATTACAAGAAAAGCGTACGGCGGCGCGTATGATGTTATGAACAGCAAACACATTCGCGGCGATTTCAATTACGCTTTTCCGTCCGCAGAAATTGCCGTGATGGGACCAAAAGGCGCGGTAGAAATTTTATACCGAAGAGACGTGAATGGTAAGAGTAAAGAAGAAGCGGAAAAATATTTTGGTGAAAAAGAACAAGAATACCGTGAGAAATTTGCAAGTCCATACATCGCTGCTCAACGCGGATATATTGATGATGTGATAGAACCAAAAACTACACGCCCAAAACTTATCCGCGCATTTCAAATTCTCGAAAACAAAGTTGATACAAATCCGAAAAAGAAACACGGAAATATCCCGTTGTAAATTATTTCTCAATTGAAGAAGTACGGTTTTATGTTTTTCCAATTTTCTTTTGCCATTCTGCTCGTGCAATCTTCATTTGCTCAACTTCCTCCACTCTTCGAAGAATTTTATCAGCAGCGCGGAAAAACATTGTATTCTTCTCTTATTGTGTATAAAGAAACACAAACGACGAGTATTTTTAGTTTCACAATTCTCAACGACAGAGGCGACACAGTAAAAGGAAGAATCCGTACTCCAAAAAATGCAAAAGGAAAATTTCCACTTGCTTTTCTTGTCGTTGGAGTTGAAACGGGAAAAGAAGTTGTGAATATGATTGAAGGAACAGACAGCGTCATCGTTGCAGCAATTGATTATCCGTCAATGAGTCCGTGGGATTTTTCCGATTGGAATGCAATAAAGACAGCGTTTACAGTTCGAGATAATGCTTACAAAACTGTTCCGCAATTGCTGCTTTGTTTGGAATGGTTATTCAGGCATCCGCTTGTGGATGTGAGCGATGTAACTGTTGTTGCGGTAAGTTTTGGTGTGTTTACCGCTGTTCCAACTACAGTAATTGAAAAACGTATTAAACAATTAGTTCTCATTCAAGCGGGAGGAAATATGTACGACATTGTAAAAGCAAATGCCGAACGGTTACAAATTCCACTTCCAACGTGGCTTGCAGGAATGGTGGGAAACTGGATGTATTCTGAATTTGAACCGAATGATTACATTGGTTTGCTTTCACCTCGACCGGTATTACTTGTGAACGGAGAATCGGATGTACTCTTTCCAAGAAGTTCAGTGCAATCGCTGTTTGAACACGCAAAAGAACCGAAGGAGTGGATACAGCACAAAAGCAAACACATTATGCCGGGCGATCAGGAAACAATCAATGAATTAACAATGATTGTTACGGAGAAATTATACGGGAAAAAGTAACTCAATGTTGAGTGCTCTGAATAATAATCAATCATGGGTGCATTACATTGTAGATGTGATTGACTCAACAGAGCTACGCGACCAAAACTCATCCGCGCATTTCAAATTCTCGAAAACAAAGTGGATGCAAATCCGAAAAAGAAACACGGGAATATTCCGTTGTAATGTGAAATTTAGTTCTCTCCAAATTGTTGTTTCGTTTACTTCTCCGTATTTTTTACATGCAATAAATGCCAAACGTTTTAAGAATACAAAGTTATCGTTTCTATTTTTACAGTCATGAACCCAATGAACCCCCTCATGTTCATATTGATAAAGATAGATTATCAGCAAAGTTTTGGCTACGACCAATTCGTTTGGCAAAAAATTTTGGCTTTAGTTCAGTCGAATTACGAAAACTTCAACAGTTAGTTGAAGAACATCAACAACAATTATTAGCATCTTGGAATGAATACTTCAACATTGAACACTGACGAACGTGTGAAAGACGTTTATTTTACTGATGATGAAATTTCCGTGCAGTTAATGGATGGCAGAACTATTTCTGCCCCGTTAATATGGTATCCTCGATTATTTCATGCCACAAAAAAACAATTACGACATTGGGAAATTTGCGGCGGCGGATACGGAATTCATTGGGAAGAAATTGACGAGGATATTAGCACAGAAGGATTACTTCGAGGAGCGCCAGCACCTGCTTCACATAAAGAGTATGCCTAACACCTTTCTTGCATTTCAAATATTTGAAAATAAAGTTGATTCAAACCCGAAAAATAAAAATGGAAATATTCTGTTGTAAATTTTTCGGTTTTTGTTTCATTCGCTTCTCCGTATTTTCTCCCCCGAAAATGAAACATTATCTTATCTATAATTCTCAGTGACCTTATTTTACTACCCTCAAAACACTCCTCCCAAACTTGGTCGTTTGCCATTATCCACCCTCGCGCTCGCTGCTGTTCTTGAAGGAAAAGAAGAATATGATTTCGTAGATGGAAATGTTCAGCGAAATCCTTTGCCGCTTATTCTTTCTTTGTTAGAAAAAAATCCGATTGATGTGCTTGCTGTTTCCGTAATGCCGGGAACACAAATGCTGAACGCAATTCACCACACAAAAGAAATCAGAAGGAAATTTCCAAATGTAAAAATTGTATGGGGAGGATATTTTCCTTCGATGCACACGGAATCAACGCTCAATTCCGAGTATGTTGATTTTGTTTTGCGCGGACAAGGGGAAATTGCTTTTCCAAAATTACTGGAAGAAATTCGCGGAAATAAAAATTATTCTTCCGTTCCCAATATTTCTTACAGAAATGGAAATACATTTCAGCACAATCCTGAACTTCCGATTTACGACCCGAATGAAAGGCCGCTTCTCCCCTATCACCGTGTGAATATGGATGATTACGCGATTCCCACCTTCGTCGGCAAAAGAACATTTGCACACGAATCGTCAGTTGGTTGTCCGCACAAATGTAATTTTTGCGGCGTTGTTGATGTATTCCATTCGCGATGGAAAGCCGAAACTCCCGAACGAACATTTGAAGCGGTGAAACTGTTGAAAGAGAAATATGGAATGGATGGTATCGAGTTTCACGATTCAGATTTTTTTATTTCCGAAGAACGTGTTGTGGAGTTATGCGAAAAAATGTTGCCGCTCAATATACAATGGTGGAGCGAAGGGAGGATTGATGAGATGCTTCGCTACAAAAAAGAAACGTGGAAGTTAATGGAACGAGCAGGACTCAAAATGATTTTCTTTGGCGCGGAATCCGGACTTGATGAAACGCTCCAAATGATGGACAAAGGAAGGGTAACCGTTGCTCAAACGAAAGAAATTGCCGAAGTGTGTAAACAATACAATGTTCAATCAGAGTTTTCATTTGTGATGGGAAGTCATCCAACAAAAACAGAAGAAGACATTGATGCGACAATAAATTTGATGTACGAATTGGAAAAAATAAATCCCAACTCACAAATGCATCCGTTTATTTACACACCTGTTCCGTTTGGAAATATTTATGACCAGGCAGTCGAAGGGGGCTTACGTTATCCGAAAAATTTAGATGAATGGGCTTCACACGAATGGGAAATGTACACACTCCGAAAAAATCCGCACACAAAATGGCTGACGAAAAAACTCTTTAACAAAATTATCAACTTTCGCGCGGTGCATCAAAGTTATTACCCGAAAGTGAATGATAAAATTGTTGCAAAATGGAAATTGGATGTATTAAAAATCTTTTCTTCGTGGCGATACAAAGCGAAGTTTTTTAACGGAGCGTACGAGTTGCGGTTATTATTGAAACTGTTATTGAATTCGCCGAGTAAAAACGAATCATTTTAAAATCAAAAACAAAAAAGAAATCGATGAAAAAATATATTTTGTTCTTTATTCTCGCGTTTCAAATTAATTGTTTTAGTCAAAACGATTCTACGAACAATGCTTCTCTTTCTTCAATAGAAAAAATTATTATGTTTGATAATCACGATTCGATTCAGTTATTTCCCGATGATATTATTATTGATTCAGTTTACATCGAACAAAATCTTTTATACCTTTATGTTGGATATGGTGGCTGTAGTAAAGAGGAAATTGCTTTGCATTGTTCAAAATATTTTCTAAAAACTTATCCTCCACAAGTGGAAATGTATATTTCTAAAGTCAAACATATTTCTCCCGATTGTGAAAAATTGATTATCGAAAAACTGCCTTTCGATTTAACACCGTTAAAGGAAACGTATTTCAGAAACAGCACTGATACCAGCGGAACAATTATGTTACGAATTCACGAACCAAATAATAACGAACCAATACTTCCTTTAGTGAAATTTCGATTCTAATTTTCGGTGTTATTTTATCGAAGTTGTGAGAAATGCTTTCTCCACCGCTTCACGAAAATAAACAGGGGCGCGTGTGGGGATTTGATTTGAGGAATTGAGAAAACAATGATGGGTGTAACCTGTAGCATAGAGTTCCGACGTTTCAGCATTTCTCAATTCGTACTCGATAATAATTTTTGAGGAGGGAATTTCTTTCAGTATGGTCTTCACCTCTAACAATTCATCGAATCTGCAGGGCTTTCCGTACTCCGCATGCGCTTCAATAACCGGAATAAATATTCCTCGCTTCTCTATTTCAGAATACGGCATCCCGATTTCTCTCATCAAGTCGGAACGTCCCTGCTCAAAATATTCAAAATACTTACCATAGTACACCATTTTCATCTGGTCGGTATCAGCATAGCGGACACGAATTTTTGTAAGGGAAAAAAACATCGGAATACGTTCTTACTTTCTATCTTCTACTCTTCCCACACTCCCATTTTCACAAATTTTTCTACGCGTCGATCGGTGAGTTTTGTCGTTGTATTTTTGGAAAGATTATTTAATTCTTCCACAAGAA
Source organism: Ignavibacteriales bacterium (assembly GCA_018335975.1). Classification (GTDB taxonomy): domain Bacteria; phylum Bacteroidota; class Ignavibacteria; order UBA10030; family F1-140-MAGs086; genus JAGXRH01. The sequence continues at coordinate 16,475 of JAGXRH010000025.1, read as the reverse complement.
CTTCTTTGAGATAATCTGCTGATTGCTGATACGAGCGATGTGCGCCGCCCAACGGTTCGGGAACAATTCTATCTATGATTTTTAATTTCAATAAATCTGGTGCGGTAAGTTTCAATGCTTCGGCAGCCTTCTCCTTGAAATCCCAACTCCGCCATAAAATACTCGAACAACTTTCCGGCGAAATGACAGAATACCATGTATTTTCCAACATCAATACTCTATCCCCGACGCCAATACCCAACGCCCCTCCAGACGCTCCTTCGCCAATGATTACAACGATAATGGGAACTTGCAGTCTTGCCATTTCAAAAATATTTCTTGCAATTGCTTCTGCCTGTCCCCGTTCCTCTGCTTCTATTCCAGGATAAGCGCCCGGGGTATCGAGAAATGTTACGACGGGTTTCTTAAATTTTTCTGCGAGTTTCATCAAACGTAATGCTTTTCGATATCCCTCGGGGTTCGGCATTCCGAAATTTCTGTACACGTTAGATTTCGTATCTCGTCCCTTTTGATGACCGATAAACATAACGGTATTTCCTTCGCCTTTTCCAAATCCGGGAAGTCGAGCAAAGCCACCAACGATTGCCTTATCATCCCGTACTCCACGGTCGCCTGCTAATTCTATAAAATCTTTTGTCATCAAATGAATGTAATCGAGCGTGTACGGGCGTTCGGGATGACGGGCGAGTTGAACCCGCTGCCAAGGCGAAAGGTGTGAATATAATTCTTCTTGAGAAGTTCTGAGTTTTTTTTCTAACTTTCCGATATCATCGGAAAGATTCAAGTGTTCCGTATCTTTTCGGAGAGCATCAATCTTTTCTTCGAGTTCTGCTACCGTTTTTTCGAAATCCAGTACAATTCGTGTCATTGATAAATTTATTTTTTAATAAAGAACGATTTTAGGAGTATCTCAACATCGAGCAGGAGCGATTGATTTTTTGCATAATATAAATTATACGTTTCAATTTCATCATACGTCAATTGTTTATCGGCGTTAATTTGGGGTAATCCTGTCAATCCAATCTTACCCAAGTAAAGAGCTGTTTTTCCGTTTAAGCCGGAAACCATCGTTGAAGTGGTAAACTCCGGTCTGCCAACAAAACTTTTTTTTCCTTTGAAAACATGAGGTAAAAGTAAAATATTTTTTTGAAATGACGAATGGGCAGAAGAAAATATTTTTACCAGCGGAAATATCGTACATAACAGGATTGTTGATAACAGGACATCAAAAATCCGTTTTACAAATCTGTTGAGCGGTTGATGGATATTATACGCGATATCAATTAACGGAATGGATTCAAGTTCATCAATACGCGTTTTACCGATAATAACATCCAAACTGCTTGGTACTAATCGGTAATTGACATTTCGGTCGCGACTTTGCGCTATTACGGAAAGTATATCCATATACGAAAGAGCGTCGGTGGAAAATATTACGTCGGTAACTTTTTGTTCGCGTATCACACGTCCGATGGTTTCAACACTACCGAGTATCTGAATTCCTCCAATGGTTTCCCCAACTCTGTGCAGCGATGAATCTATGAATCCCACAACCTCATAATTATTTTCTATCCGCGTGCGAAGTTTTTTCAATAAATCCTCTCCGGATTGATTTGTCCCGACTATTAAGGAACGTTTTCCTGTTAGGCGTATGCGTTCGACGAGATGAAAAATAAATCTCCAACCCGGAAGGAGAAAAATTGTGATTACTCCTGAGATGATGGTAACCATCCGGCTAAAACCGTAATCCTTAAAAAAGAAGGTGAATGCGGAAAGAATAACATAGCCGGTAAAAACTGCAAACGCTGATGAAGATGAAATTGTCCTCCGCTTCGTAAGCGAGCCGAAGATGTATTCTGCTGAGAGAATGACGAGTATGGAAAAGATATATATCGAAGGGTATGCGTACGGTGGAAACGAAAATAACCTCCCTCTCCATACTATTTCTGCGGCAATGAGAGAAAACGTTACCAACAATGAATCCAAACAAACGACACCAATTGTTGTTTTCATCTTTGCAATAGAAGCAATCCACGAGCGAAGCACTATTCCTGAACGTAGAACAGGTAGAAACAGTGAGGAAGAACGAAAATGTTTCTTGACGAATAATTCCATTGACTGGTAAAATATCTTTACTTCATCAATGGAACTCCTGCGTGTACTTTCCCCTTTGTAATGGATAATTTGCGTTGATGGAACGTAACGCACTTTCCAGCCGGATTTCTGGATACGGTAACACCAATCTAAATCTTCGCCGTACATAAAATACTTTTCATCAAGCCCGCCGACGTTATCGTACACCTCTTTTCGCAGGAACATAAACGCGCCGCTCACTGCATCAACTTCGGACTCTTCTTTGGGTGATAGATACGTGAGATTGTATCTGCCGAACAGTTTTGATTGTGGAAAGATATCGCTCAAGCCGAAAAGTTTTGAAAATGCGACGAAGGGTGTTGGAAAACTTCTGCGGCAGGCAAGTTGTAGCGTACCATCAGGATTAAGAATTTTGCACGTCGCTAATCCAATTTTTTTTTCTTTCTCAAAGTAGGATGCCATAACCTCAAACGTATCTTCCTGAACAATCGTGTCGGGATTTAAGAGGAGAATATATTTTCCTCTTGCCTGTTTGAGGGCAAGATTATTTGCTTTTGAAAATCCTACATTTATTTTATTAGCAATGAGATGAACATCAGGGAATTTCGCCTGCACCATTTCAGCGCTGCCATCATTCGAAGCATTATCAACAACAAATATTTCTCCTTCCATATTTCGCATTGCTTTCTGAACAGACACAAGCGCTGTTTCCAGAAACGCACGAACATTGTAGTTGACGATGATAACAGAGAGAATCATATAAACAGGTTTGCGGCTTGTGGTTTGCGATATGAGGATTTGAGTCTTGTACCCAATTGCTTTAACCTCCTATCTCCAGCACGAACCATACTATATTTTCCCAATCACCGCTTGAAATTTCAATCTCCACACCATCCAAATCGCTTCGTAAATAATGTTCTTCGACATTTTTGACTGTCCAAGCGTTCTATCCATAAAAATAATCGGATGTTCGTATAATCGAAATTTTTTTCTCCATGCTTTGTAATTCATTTCAATCTGGAAAGCATAACCGTTAGAATGTACATCATCAAGATTGATTGCTTCCAAGACTTTTCGTTTGAAACATTTAAATCCCCCCGTAGCATCTTTAATATTCATTCCGGTAATAATCCGTGTGTACACGTTAGCGCCGTAACTCAATATCAATCGTCGAATAGGCCAATTCATTATGCGGACACCGCCGATGTACCGGGAACCAATCACTAAATCGTGCTCGTTCATCAATTTCAAAAAGTTGGGCAACTCGTTTGGATTGTGTGAAAAATCTGCATCCATCTCAATCATAAAATCGAAACCGTTAGCAATTGCGTATTTGAACCCTGCAACATACGCAGTTCCCAATCCCATTTTTTTCGCCCGCTCAAGAATATGAACACGGGGATTCGATTGCTGAATTTCTTTGATAATCTTTGCCGTTCCGTCGGGGGAATTATCGTCAACGATAAGAATTTCAAGCGAAGTATCTTGTTTCAATACTTCATCAATAAGTTGACGAACGTTTTCCGATTCGTTGTATGTGGGCGTTATGACAAGAGCGCGTGACATTTCAAGATTTGAGGTTTGTTTATGAGTTGTAAAATTCTAAAATTGTTTTTGCAATGTATTCTTGCATTCCAATCGTCAGTTCCGTGTGCATAGGAAGTGAAATAACTTCTTTCACGATTTGCTCAGTAACCGGCAGTCGAAAATTATCTTCCACAAAATGTGAAAATGCTTTTTGCTGATGAAGCGGAACGGGATAATAAATACCAAACGGAATTTTCTTCTCTTTCAAATATTCCGCAAGTTCATCTCGTCTTTCAACTCGCAACGTGTATTGATGATAAATATGTTTTCCAAAACTATTTTCAATGGGAGTCATAACTTTTGAATTTGCAAAAAGTTTATTGTACACGCTTGCCTCTGCTCTCCGCTGGTTATTCCATTCATCCAAATACTTCAACTTCACGTTTAATATCGCCGCCTGTATTGTATCTAAGCGGCTATTCACTCCGAGCAATTCATGATAGTAACGTACGTTTGAACCGTGATTACAAATCATTCGTAATTTTGTAGCGAGTGAATCATTATTCGTAAACATCATTCCGCCATCGCCAAACGCTCCCAAATTTTTACTCGGGAAAAAACTCGTACAGGAAATATCGCCGAATGTTCCAACTTTCTTCCCGTCATATTCTGCCCCGATTGCCTGACACATATCCTCAGTGACATACAAATTATGTTTCTTCGCAATCTCCATCAACGGTTGCATATCTACGGATTGTCCGAAAAGATGAACGGGGATTATTGCTTTCGTTTTTTTCGTAATTGCTTTTTCAATGTGCGAAATATTCATATTGAATGAATCCGCTTCTACATCAACGTACACCGGTTTTGCACCAATGAGTGCGATAGTCTCCACCGTTGCAACAAAGGTGAAAGAAGTTGTAATTACTTCATCGTCTTTCCCAATTCCCAGCGCCATCATTGCAACTTGCAACGCATCGGTTCCCGAAGCGCAACCAACTGCGTGTTTCACATTGAGATATTTTGCACAATTAATTTCCAACTCGGAAACATCTTTTCCAAGAATATATTGTCCCGATTCGACAACGCGCAAAACCGCATTATCAATTTCTGATTTTATTTTTTTGTATTGACCAACAACGTCAACGAGATGGATATTCAATTTTAGATTTTAGATTTGTAATTGTAGATTGTATTAGTATTCAATGCGAATTTGCATTGAAAAATAATTACTGTTTATTTTTTGAGAAAGCCAAGTTAAGTTTTCATTTCGAAATTCATACATCGCTTCGACAAAATAATTGGTAATTGGTTCGTAAATTGCTTTGAGTTGAAATCGAGTAGTTTTTCGAAGATTACCGGCGAGAAATTTAGTCTTGTCTGAATCATACCTCCGATGACCCTCCAAAATGTTTCCCCCAACATTTTTTATTAGTTGTCCGAAATTATTGAGAATGTTTTCTCCATGCCGTTCACTTGCAAATAAGAACCACGCTCGTAATTTTTCAGAAGAGCGGTAATTAACCTGTAGAAATAATTCATCTGAATTTGGTTGTAAATGGGGACCGAGATTTTGCTCTTTATACGTGTAACTATTTCCTGATTTATGATGAGAATAAACGAACGGTTCAATCCGAGTATATTCAACAATTCCATCAAAACTTTCAAAATTAAATAGATTAGTTTTGAGAACTCCGAATTGCCATGCAACTTCATTTCCCCACCATCCAGTTCCTATCTTTTGGAAATCAATATCATCTATCAAAAATGTAGCGTATAGTTTGTAATTGACCAAAGGAAAAACTTCAATATCCAATGCAATTAATGAGTTATCCAAATCTCCTCTTGAATGTTCCCCAGATTTATAGAATGAAAATGGATTCAAATATGAAAACTCAGGACTTGAAAGTTGATATATTACCATTTCAGACAACCCAATGTTGAAAAAATTTGTTAAGGAAAATTGAACTCTGTGAAATGCAAAGTAGCGGTTAATTGAGTATTCGACTTGTTCATCATCGTAAAAGACATCCGTAAAGACTCTTCTTCCTGTGATTCCGTGTAAATACAAAAACTTCACCGATTTATATTTCGCATCAATCTTCAATGCATCAAACACCGGGGCATTATCAGAAAGAATCAACTTATCTGAATATCCCGTTCCAACACTTTGAAATTCGCTTCCGAATTGAATATTCAACCAATCCAAATCAGCGCGTAAATATCCTTCGGTGAAATCAAAATTGTTGGAGTTGGGTTCATTGAGTTTGTAATTCGTTTTCAACTTCGGGTCTTCGAGAGCAAACGGTTTGTTACCATATTGAGTTCCATTTGTTGTTTGCATTGAATAACCCAAACGATTTTTATAGGTTCCGCGAATTCTTCCTCCATATTGAAGTAATTGTGTTGAAACACTTTTTGTATTGGTAACTTTCTTCATTCTATTTTCTATGGAACCCAGAAACTCAACATACATCGTTGCATTTGAATCTTGGTATTCGTACAAATATTTTTCTCTATCGGAAAATGATTTGTTCATTTTTTCTGAAAGCGATTGTTCCCCCGTAAACAAAACGGAGTGTTGTTCTACAATTCCCAACTCATTGGCAAATTCCCTTTCAAACTTATCCAAATAACTTTTATCAATTATAGAAAGTTGGTCTCGCGTTGATGCAATTTCTTTCAACATCTCCCCTACTTCCTTTCGCGAAATCGGAAGAATTGTATTTGAGTATTGCTGTAATATTCCTTTCACATTCATTCGATTCAAAAACTCGTACACTTGATTATACAACGGTACGTTTTCAACTTGTGAGAAGGATACATTCACAACAGATAAAAGAATAAAAGAGATAATAAACAGAAGAAGATTGCTTCGTCTCGGTATTCTCTGGAAATTGCAAAGACCTTTCAATCTAAAATCTAATATCTGAAACTTAAAATCTCTCAATGTCCTTTCCCCAGCAGTACTACAGAGACAGTTTTCAATAATATTTTTATGTCCAATCGTAGCGACATATTTTCAATGTAATATAAATCGTACTCAACTTTTTTCTTTACATCTTCGATTGATTCATCGTATTTATGTTTCACTTGCGCCCAGCCCGTAATACCCGGACGCACTTTTAAGCGTCGAGAATATAGCGGGATATCACGTGATAATTGTTCCACAAAATATGGTCGCTCGGGACGCGGACCAACGAGACTCATATCGCCATCGAGTACATTAATAAGTTGTGGAATTTCGTCTATCCTCGTTTTTCGTAAAATGTTTCCGATTTTTGTAATGCGCGGGTCATCTTTTCCCGCCCAAACAGGACCGGACTGTTTTTCAGCGTCGTCATACATCGTCCGAAACTTGTAAATCCGAAAATGTTTTCCATCTTTTCCGACACGCTCCTGAGAATATAAAATTGTTCCTTTGGAAGTAACTTTAATGAGTATTGCAACAATAATCCAAAGAGGAAGAATGAATATCAGCGAAAATAACGAAAAGCAAATATCGAGCAGACGTTTGAGAAATTTTTCCCACGGTTGCATTATTTCCGGCATTATTTCAATGAGTGGAAATCCATGCAATGGCATCGTTCGCGCTTGCCCGCTGATGATATCATACAAATCTGGAATAATTTTGAGTTCAACATCGTGTGAATTACATTGCGCGATGACTTCCAGCAATTTATCGTGCTGTGTAGAATCGAGTGCAATGAGAACTTCTTTAATTGCATGTTTTTCCACAATCGTGCTGAAGGAATTGAGCGCACCAATAATTTGAAAATCGTTCGTTCCTTTTTCGAAATTTAATTCTTCCAACGAAACGAAACCCACCATTTCCAAACCAAGTTCCGGATATTTTTTTACGTGGGAATAAAGTTCTTTTGCTTTTTCCGAAATGCCAATTATAACAGCTTTTCTCCTCCCAACACCTGCAATCAACATACGCCGTTGGAATGTGTGAATTGCTAATCTCCCGCTACTTACTGAAAAAAGTAAAATCGCCCAGTACGCAAGTATGTAGAGGCGCGACATTGTCGGTGACCCAACCCCTTGGTCATCAATAAAAACTAAAAAGAATAAAAGTAAAATCCCGAATGATGTTGCCTTGAATAAGAGCGAAAGTTCATCGAGGCGCGATTGCCGGTACCATGAACGATAGAAACCAAAGAAAAAAAACAGTAATGTCCAATAGATATTCATTGCTGCCATAGGCATTAACAATTCCGGCTCGAATACCACAGGAAACACACCGCTATAAAAACGAAACCAATAGTACACAGCATACGCTCCATTTATAGCAATGCTATCAAGAACAAAAAGGAACAGTATTTCTTTTCGTTTCGACATTGGTTATGCAGCAGAGATTATTTCCAAAATTCGTTGAGAAGAATTTCCGTCGCCGTACGGATTATCAAATGTCGAAACTACTTTTGGATGAGAAATTTGGTGAGCAACGGCAAAAACAATTTTTTCTTTGTTCGTTCCTACAAGTTCGGACATTTTCATTTTCACACTTTCCATTCGTTCTGTTACTTCGCGCATAACGATGCAATATTTTCCGAATGATGGCGCTTCTTCTTGGATGCCGCCGGAATCGGTGAGAACGAATTCGCAATGCTTTAAAAGTGTGAGTAGTCTTAAATACGAAATCGGTTCAATCAACAATACGTTGGAAAGATTTTTCAACAATTTATAAACAGGCTCTTTCACATTCGGGTTTAAATGAACCGGATAAATAAATTGATGGGTTGAAAATTTTTCAGCACAGTCTTTAATTGCTTCACAAATATTTTGAAATCCTTCGCCAAAACTTTCTCGGCGATGTGCAGTTATCAGAATAAATGGTTTTCTGATTGATGAATGAATTGAAGTTACATTATCAAGTTTATGTTTTTTGGAAATAATTTTTATTGCGTCAACAATTGTGTTTCCGGTAACGAATAAACTTTTTTCTGCAACCGATTCCCGTAATAAATTTTGTTTTGCATTTTCTGTCGGACAAAAATTATACGATGCGATTGCAGAAATTATTTTTCGATTTGCTTCTTCAGGAAACGGTGAAGCGAGATTGAAACTTCGCAAACCTGCTTCAATATGTCCAATCGAAATTTTTATATTCAATGTGCACAACGCGGAAATCGCCGCTGTTGTTGTATCACCTTGAACTAAAACGCAATCGGGAGAAAATTCATCGAGTACTTTTGGCAAGCATTCAAACACCGATTGAGAAATATCGTTCAATGTTTGATTTGGTTTCATCAATTCAAGATTTGCATCGGGCGCAATTCCGAATATCTCCATTGCTTCTTTCGCCATAGTTTTATGTTGTCCGGTGAAACAAAATTTCACATTCACTTTTTTTGAAAATGAATTTTCTTTTGCTTTCAAAAGTATGGGAGCAATTTTGATTATTTCCGGGCGGGTGCCGGCGATGATTAAAACCTTAAGCATTATATTTTATCGAATAACTTCCCACGTCGGTTTTTGTTTATTGAATAGAAACTTCAAAAATCCAACAAATAAAGCAGCGTTCATTGCGAGGAAATAATAAGGATAAATGAGCAATCTATTTTTTTTCCCCATCACACTTATTATAAAACCTAAGAAAGAAAATCCATAGAATATAATTTGACTAATCCACAAATAATAAAGAAAAGAGTTGATTTGTTGAACAAACCAAGAACTCAGGAGTAACCCAAACATTAAAAAAGGAGCGAACCAACGAAGTACTTTATGTGAAACTAAAGCAAATGTTACAAAACCATATCGTGGATTAAGAAACTCGCTGAGAAAAGAAAACGATTGAAAATTTTGTGTTCCAATTCTAACACGACGGCGAAACTCACCTTGAACATTTTCAACTTCATTTGTAGTTGCAATCGCTTTCTCTGCAAAAACAAAATTCTTTCCTTGTTTTATTATTGACATTGGAATAACAAAATCATCTGCTATTCCGATATTGTCAGGAAGGTTTCTATAAAATATCTTTTTTATAAAAATAATCTGTCCGGAACCGCCGATTATTGTTTTTATTTCACTTTCATATTTTCTTAATAGAGTTTCAAACTTCCAATAAAAAGACTCCCGAACTTTAGAATTATTCGCAGAAGTGAATAGCAAATTTCCACAAACTCCACCAACATTTTCATTTGAAAAAAATGTAACTCCTTCTTGTATTGCATTAGAATGAAGTAAACAATCTCCGTCTGTGAACAATAATATTTCGCCGCTAGCTTCTTTTTCAAGAGCGTTCAATATTCCCGCTTTTCCTTTGCGTGAAAAGTAAAATATTTTTGTGTTCGCTTTATGATCGTATGTTTTAAGTATCTCATTTGTTTTATCGGTTGAACCATCCGAGCCAATAAGGAATTCAATTTTTTCTTGTGGATAATTCAAGGTAAAACTATTTTCCATTTTTTTTACAACATTTCTCTCTTCATTGTACATTGGGATAATTACACTCACTTTGGGATAATCAATACGAATGATACCTAATGAAATTTCTTTCCTTTTCATACTGCTTATAAAATAAAGAATAAACGGATAAATAACATATGGATAGAGAATGAGAAATAAAAAAAATAAAACCAAAGACTCAATCATATTACGCGCCGCAAACTTTCTGATATACGTTATAATGGTCGAGTGCTACTGCATCAAATGAATGAATCGCCATATCACCATACTCTAAATTTTGTCGAATTGATTTTTGATTCATTTCTACGTAGGAGATTTTTTCAACTAGGTCATTTACATTTTCACTTTCAAATAGAAATATATTGCGGTTATGCAAATTATCTAATTCCAATGTCGGAGGAATATCTGATGCTATAATTGGAGTCTGTTGTGTCATTGATTCAATGATTGGCATACCAAAACCTTCGTATCGTGAAGGAAAAACAAATGCTTTTGCAAATTTCATCAGGGCAACAATTTGCTCGTCTGAAAGAAACGGAAAACGAATAATAGCATTTTCGTAGGAAATCAAATGCTCTACTTTATTAAAACCATAACCCTTTTTCCCAACAATCACAAGTTTCGTTTCACTGGAAATTTTTTTTGTTCTCTTAGCTTGTATAAACGCATTCAATAAAATATCTATTCCTTTTCGGGTTTGTAAAACTCCCACAAATAAAAAATATGAATATGAATCAAGTTGAAATTGAGCAAGCGTTTGCTCTTCCGTTTTGGTAGAAAAAAAAATATCCCTTATTCCATTATAACAAACTTCCGTTTTTCTTTCTGCTTCAGGAAATAGTTCTAGTAAATCTTCTCGAATAGCATTTGAAACGACGATGATTCTATCCGCTCGCTTAATCCCGATTTTCACAGAATTTATACTGTAGTGTAAATACCAATTCGGAAGTGTTTCCGGAAAGCGAAACATACATAAGTCGTGAATGGTTACAACTTTTTTAGCGGGTATTCGAACAAACGGAACATAAAAGTTTAGAAAGTGAACGACATCATAATTCTGATAGATTGAAAAACGATTCGCCAAAGGGAGATAAAGCAAACGTCGCATTTTTCTTGGGAATGGCGACAAGAAGGAATAATTAGCAATCGTTGAGGAACAATATGATTGTAAATGTTTATGAAGATTTACTGCTACTTGCCCGATACCTGTCAATTGTTTCATTGATGATAACCCATCATCTATAAGAACTTTCATCAATTTATCAACGCAAAATAATTTTCAACGATTCTAGATAAATTGTTTTCAATTCTTGACGATTAGAAAGAGGGATGAGTAACGCTCCTATCAAACGAAGAAATAATCCAAGAAAAAAAATAATGCGAAATACAATTTGAGTAAAATTTGAATAATGTTTTTGAATAAAGAGCAACTTGCTCAAATTTGCAAGAATCGTTGTTTTTGTTCTTTGCTGAAACGTGCTTCTTCCTCCATAATGAATAATGCTCACACTGGGAAACGTATAAACTTCATAACCATTTTGATACGCAGCATAACAAAGATCTACTTCTTCGCTGTATAAAGGATATCGTTCGTCTATTAAGCCAATATTCAAAAGAGAATCTTTTTTACAAAACATAAATGCGCCAGAAACCCAATCAACTTTTACCGGTTGAGTCAACGGTTTCCTATTAAAAACATTTCTACCATCAATATGTTGGTATGAAATTATTCTGTCCAGAAAAAAAGCATTCAAAAAAGTAGTTAGTAAATTGGGAAATGGAAAAAAAGAACCTTGCTCTGTCCCATCGTCATTAAGAATTCTGCACCCGGCAATTGCTACTGATGTGCGTATATCCATAAAATTGCTCAGTGGAGAAAAAATATTTTCAATTAATTTTGTATCAGGATTTAAAAGAAGGACATATTTTCCTTGCGCGACTTTTATTCCTTGATTATTCGCGCGGGCAAAACCAACATTTTCATTGTTACGAATAACGATAACTGAAGAAAATTCCTGTTTGAGCATTTCAACATTCCCCTCACTGGAATTATTATCAACAACAATGACTTCAAAATCAGATTGGGGTGGAAATTGAAAAATTGATTGCAAACAAATTTTCAAATACTCTTTTGCATTGTAACTGACGATAACAATTGAAATATCTTTCATTGGAGTTTAACGCGAGAAAGATTTTGAACAGTAATCCTGCTTGGTTTGGGGATGATAAAAAGATGGATAACCGTTATCAAAGAAAAAATAAACGCAAAATTCAACATCGTCAATACGTTGACAAAGAAGGAAATAAACATCACAAACAAACAACACCCATACATCACCAATGGAAGTAGTGATGCTGTACGTTTCATCCAATAATAAATTGAAGAAATAACAATTCCAAGAATCATTGGACAAAAAACAACTCCGAGAAAACCAAAATCGCGAAAATATGGAAGCAAAAAAGGATACGTATTGAAACTTGAAATGAGAAAGATACGGTCTGTTAAACCGAAATAGTTAGCGAGGGAATGTTTTAGTCCCGTCAAAGCAAGAATAAAATCGAATGTATAATACCCATAGGTAAATTGACTAAGTTTCTCAACAACACGGGCAAAGTTTTCTAAATTCATTACTATGTACATATACGGTCCTGCGAGTGAGGCGTACGTTTCAGAGAACTTCATATCAGAAATTACATAAATAAAATGCTCTGCATATCGAGCTTCGCGTATTGAGGAGAGATACGCAAAAAGAGCAACAATAGAACCGACTGCAAACAGCACATTTCTGAATCGAATAAATCTGCTTGTGTAGTACGCAATCACAAACATAATTACTAAAAATGTGATATAATTCAACCTGACTAAAAGGAAAAAATAACTTCCGATTATCCATACAAACAGAATTGCTAAAAACGTCTTTTGTATCCGATGTTCTGGCACAATAAGAAAATACTCTGCAATAAGAATTAGTATTGCTGGCATTCCACTTACAAAAAGATGAAATCCAAATAAACCGAATTCAGACCTTGCTCTATCAGGGAATGCACTAAATAAGGGCAAACCGCCAAAAGCAATCGTCTCAATAACAAATGAGAAACTATATGCAAAAACCAATAAAATGATAATCGCAAATAATCGTTGTTCTGAAATACCTTGAGAACGGACGAGCGTACGTATTTGATAAACAGTAAATTGCTTTTTATTGCTATTCAGACTGTAGATAATAAAAATGCCGACGAGAAACGATAGCACCCCCAAGAGAATTACAAACCATGAAAACAATGGCCACTCGTGTTGTAATCTACTAAATTTCATATCAGTGAGCCCAATCGAAAATGACCAAATGAAACCGAATATTCGCCCCGGAGAAAAAATATCAGCATCTTTTCGTAAGCACGAAAGAAGAATAAAGAAACAGACGAGAAAACAAAAAATAGAGATGAGACTCATTACCTAGACTCTATTTTGTTTATGATTGTTTCAATACGTTCCTCCCACGAATTCATTTTTGCGAATCGTTTATTTTCTTCATCACTTTTCTTACAAGGGAAGTCATTGTCAATTATACGTTGAAGAATAGAAAAATACTCTTCTTTGTTTTTATATAAGTAAACATAATCCTCAAATTGCAAAGTTTCATTGTACTTAACTGATATAGTCGGCTTGTTCGCATAAATGTACTCATATAACTTCACGGGATTGACAGACAAAACAAGTTCATTGAGCTTGAACGGCATTACTAATACATCTGAACTTTGCAATACACTTGAAACATATTTATGCTCGATGGGTCCGAAATGAAAAATTCTTTCGTGCATTGGAATCTTCACTTCGGCGGGACCGATAAAAAAATAAGTTATCTCCTGAAATTTTTCCACACTTTCTATAATGAGTTCAAAATCCATCCAATCCGAAATAGTGCCGATATATGTTATACGGAAACGAGCGTTCTTGAATCGTTCTTCTATTTCAAACGGCAAACTTTCACTTTCTCCTAACAAAGTATTACGTTCAGTGTTATTTAAGGAAATAGCATTGTTTATGACTGTAACATTGGAACTGAACTGATACGACGCACTCAATTTTTTTTTCAAATATTCCGAGGATGTAAACACGGTATCACTTCTTTCTAAAAGTCTTCCCTCGTATGTTTGTAACTGCGTTAAAAATCGAGGATGCGTTTTTGCAAACTGAAATTCCGTTGCATCATCCATACAGTCGTAGATAACTTTTGTCGTAGCAGGAATGTATTTGTTGAGCAACTTAAACAACAATGGAGACGTGAACCAAACATAATCATAGTCCTTGATTCTTAATTGCAATGCAACAAGAAAAGAATTTATTGCTGAGATAATTTTCATTCTCCCATACGGTAATAACAACAACCGGCGAACTTCAACATTCCCGGCAATCTCGTTTCTTACCAATTGAATTTTTCTGAATGATTGAGTAAAAAAAACTTCTACATGATACCGTTCAGAAAGTTGTTCTGCGATGAAATGCGGTCGTTGTTTTATCCAACCCCAAGGAACGTGCATTAGATACAAAATTTTTTTCCCCCGTACGGTTGATTTCATTTTACCGATAACTCTTAATGGCAAACACGAGTTTTCTTTCTTCTACTGAATATCCGCCGAAATACACAAGAACCAGATAACCAATAATCATTGCGAACACTGAAATCGGGAACATCGAAAACTCTTTGATTGACCACAATGCAAATGTCGTTACTCCTATGAGAACAAATGTAACCATCAAACGAGTATCAAACAAAATCTTCCAAAAATATTTTTTGGCAATGATGTAGGTAGGAATTCCCGCAATGACTGTGGTAATTAGCGAAACGTATGCTGCGCCGATAGTTCCGTAAAGAGGAATGGCAAAAACATTGAAACCAATGTTGAGTATAGTTAGCCCGATACTAATCATCATCAGCACAGACTGACGACGCGAAGTTGTAAGCATCACGGTAACAGTTGCGTTAAAAAAACGTATCAAGAGGCAAACGGAAAACAGTCGCAGAATGGGAATAGATTCTTTAAATTTCTCTACCCCGTACACAATTTCTATAATTCGCTCCGTATAAAGAAAAAATATCATAGCTATCGGCATAACGGTATAAAAAAGTGTTTTGTGAAGTAACTTACCGAGATGGAGCCACTTGCCTTCATCTTCTGAGTGAAATCTGGAAAGAACAGGTAGCATCGCATTAATTATCACTTCCGGGATTATCAATACTAAGACTAAAAGTTTCATTGCCGCCTGATAAATTCCTACTTCGTAATCTCCCTTCCAGTAAGAGAGTAATATTGTATCGAGTTGGAAATACAAAGTGCCAAACAATAAATTGAATCCAAAGGGTAAACACTGTACTAGCGTTTCTTTCCAATGTTCCAGCGAAAACGAGATTGATGGAAATTTCAACACACGTATCGAGGAAAAGTAGATGAGTACTAATCCTGCAAAGCGACTCACTACAAATGCAATTGCCACGTACACAATTGGAGTGTGCAGCAAACCTAATGTCAGTAGAACTACAAGAAGCAATAGATTTTGAAAAAATGAAATTTTCGTTTCATGCTGCAATTGCTCATACCCTTTCATCAATGCAAAGAAAAAATTTGCTAACGAATTACCGATAATCCCGAGACTAAAAATGTACATCAACATTTTTGTTGATTCACTTTGTGAACCGAAAAATGCCAGTGTGCTCATTAATACCACTGCAGTAAATGTGAACACCAATTTCAAAGGTAAATACCGCTCAAGAATTTCTTTCGCCCGAGTTTGATTTCTTGCTACTTCGGTGGAGAGAAGTAAGTCGAACCCAAAATCTGCAACGATAAAAAATAATGAAGTAAAAGTATGTGCGGTAGTAAACTGTCCAAACGCCTCTGCACCGTAAAAACGAGCAATACCTATGAACATTATCATATTCGTTCCAAGGCGAATAACTTGGGAAAGAAAGGAAAATAGAGAATTCCAACGAATACGGGATGCAGTACCCATTGAACGTTAACTCCTTCGGCTGGAACGCAATCCAAACCAATCGGAACGAGCAGCGTTCCAGGAAGCATCGAATTGATTCGGGTTCACGCTTCGTAATCGTTTAATCATTTCGATAAAAAATACAACAAATAGTGAGACGAGTAGTGAGACGACAAATGCAAGAAGGGTAAAGAGGGAAACTTTTGGTTTGGCTTTTCGTTCCGGTACTGTGGCTTTATCAAGAATTACAACAGAGGGGGTGCTTCGTTTCTCCTCTACTTTTGCTTGCTCGTACACCGGAGTGATGAATTGTAAAATTTTATTCTGGATTTCGAGATTACGAAACAATCGCAAATAAGTTGAAGCAAGTGATGGCGTTTGGTTCATTGGAAGGAAAATTTTCATCGTTGATGAATCATCGCCGGTTCCAACGCGCATTTCTTCGACTTTC
>JAGXRH010000024.1 GCA_018335975.1 Ignavibacteriales bacterium | reverse complement strand
TGCATCTCTTGCATTCACGCAGATATTCAGCAACGCTTGGTGCAGCTGGTTCGCATCACCGAGAATGGAAGGTAGATTCGGTTCGCTGTGAACGGAAAACGTGATGGTTTTCGGAAATGTTTGTTGACACATTGCAGAAATTTCTTCGAGCAACGCCTGCACGTTCACCGATTCCAGTACAATGTTCGCTTTGCGCGCGAAGGTGAGCATTTGTTTTACCAACGATGCGCCCCGTGTTACTGCTGCAGTTATCGCTTCAATGTTTTGAGAAAATTTTTCCGGGTCATTTTTTTTGCGTTCGAGAAGTGAAGCATAACCGCCGATGATGCCGAGCAAATTATTGAAATCGTGTGCAATCCCTCCCGCAAGAACACCGATGCTTTCCATTTTTTGCGATTGACGCAATTGTTCTTCGAGTTTTTTACGTTCGGTAATGAGTTCGGTAAAAAGAATGATGCCACCGATTTCTCCATTGGATTTATGCCACGGAATTATTTCCCATCGCACCCAATCTACCGTGCCGTCAAGTCTTGGAAATTGGTCTTCTTCGCATTTTTCCGTTGCCCCTGCTAAACACCGCTTGTGAATTTCTTTCCATCGGTCAGGAATTTCCGGAAATACTTCGTAATGACTTTTTCCGATAATGTTCTCCTCGCGTAAATTATAATTAACATGCCATTGACGGCTGGCAACTAGATATTTCATTTCCGTATCGAACATTGCAATTGATGCGGGCGTATGTTCAATGAAAAGTTGTAATTGTTCTTCGTTGTTTCGTATTCGTTCTTCGATGAGTTTTCGTTCTGTTACATCACGCAACACTCCTTCGTGAAAAATGACTTTACCGTGTTCATCGTGTACGTAGCGTCCGTGGTCTTCTACCCAAATTTCCGCGCCGTCCTTTCTCCGCATACGAAAGATTTCTACTTTCTCCGTTCCGGTATCGAGGAAATGACTTTCACGGTCTTCTTCTGCAAAGTAGAGTTCTTTTTTAATATCAACCTGTAGCATTTCTTCTCTGTTTGCGTAGCCGAACATTTGTATCATTGAATGATTGACATCAACAAATTTTCCTTCGTGTGTACTCCGGTACACACCATCCATCATTCCTTCAAATAATGTGCGAAACCGTTCTTCGCTTTCAGCAAGTTTTTCTTCGACGCGTTTGCGTTCCGTAATATTCCGAACTACCGAGACAAGATAATCTCTGTCCAGCGAAACAAAAGTTACATTCACTTCCACCGGAAACATTGAACCATCTTTTCGTTTATGCTGACTTTCCAGCGTTTGGGCACCTTTCTGTTTTATATCTTCCGCCTCCGCGTACGACGAAGCCGTAACATTGGGGTCAATATCAAAGACGGAAAGAGAGAGAAGTTCGTTTCTCGAATAGCCAAGTTCTTCACACGCTTTTTTGTTCACGTCGAGATACCGGAGCGAACGAGGGTCCAGCACTTCGATCGCGTCGCTGGAATTATCCATTAGCGTTCGAAAAAGTTTAAGCGCGTTTTCTTCTTGCTTCTGCAGGGTAACATCCCGGATAATTGTGGACACTTGGTTTCCCGCATATGGAACAAACCGCGCTTCAAATATTTTTTCTTCGTTCCTTTCAATAAGCGAGTACTCTACCAAAACCAGCGAATTTGTCCTGAACACTTCTTGAAGAGCGCTTTCTACTTTGGCACTAACTTCCTTTGGAAGAACATCGGATAATCGTTTTCCCAATAAATTTTCCGATGCGCCAAAAAGTGAATCGGTACTCCCCGACGCAAATTGCAAAATCTTTCCGCTCGCATCCATATGAAAATAGACATCAGGAAACGCTTGAAACATCCCCCGCATTTGCGCATTGGTTTGCAGCATTTCCTGCGAACTGAGTTCAAGAGAATGTTCCACCATCGCGCGGTCTTCATCGGAAGCAATGTACGCCGCATTCACGGCATCGAGAAATTTATTCCATTTGGGAGAAATGTTTTCTTCCGAGCCGAAATATCGTTTGAGTTGACGGTCTAATAGTCTATGAAAACTACCCATATCATCTTTCGGATAGAGTCGTAATCGTCATTGTTTGATTGTGGAGTTCACATTTTGCGCTTGGCGTGAACGGTGAGATTTCACCGTAAGAATAAAATCCCATCAATACTGTTTTTTCGCCAAGCACATCCCGCACCCCTTCCACTTCTTCTTCGATACGTTGTTTAAGAACTAATTTTCTCCCAACACAACTGATGAGAAGCGCCAAATCCGGTGACGATGAACCAATTGCTTCGTAACTTGTTTTTGCCGCGCCCACGGCTCCATCAATTAAATGGTCAAAGTTCGCTTTCATCAATCGCGCGTACGCTCCTTCGGGAACATCGCCGGCAAACGTCATACTTTGTTCATCTTCATCAACGGCAAGAATTGTTCGGACTACGCCTGATTCTCCTTCTTTCGTCCGTAAACTTAACGGAAACAATAATCCCGATGCCGGAAGTTCTTTCGCGTGTTCGCCTAAATAATTTTTATACAATTCAAGCGCAGATTTCCCATCCAATTCGTACAACACATTGCCGCGGGATTTTGTAATAAGACGTTCCGGACCAAAAGAATCCCAACCTCCGAGCGAACCATACCCAACCCGTAAATGCTCTCCATACAGACCGAGAATAGTTATGGTGTGGCTTTGCATTGCGCCTTTCCATACGACAAATGTTTCTTTAAATCTATCGCCGTCTCCTGAAAGTCCGCCCGTAACAGTTACATTAGTAGGGAGACGTTTCGATAAACCCGCAACCAATTCACTTCCGTTCACATTTAATCCATCGGAAAGCACGATGACGTGAACAAGTCCAGTTTTTTCCAACGCCTTTGCAAGCTCTTCGCCGGCGTGAAAACTCTCTTCGGCTTTGGCTAACTGAATGCCGGAAACTTGTATTTTTGTTTTTTCAAAATGTACGGCAGTGGCAACAACCGTTTCGTCGGTAACCTGCGTTCCGTAGATTTCCCCCGCCGTTGAACATCCGAATAATATTGCTTTCGGAAAAGTTTTTTTCAGCGAAGTCAACCAGTTCTCGTTTATAAATTCGGGCAAACTTCCGAAGACAAAAACAACCTGCACTGATTGAGAAAGTTCTGACGTAAATGGATTTTCCCAGCCATTTGCGTTAGACCATCGTCGTTGTTCTGTTTTCATAATTGTTGTTCATTAATATGTTGAATAAAAATTTTCATGGGTTGAATGATTTATGAATGTGGGCAAAAAATACATTTCTTTTACGTTAGGAACAATTATGAAATTTTCCCGTTCACTTTCCTCACTATTTTCTGTTTCATCGCCCTGCTTTCCCCCAAAAGTTTCTCCACATTCTTTTTCATTTTTGCAGAAAACTTTTTTACTTCTTTATTCTTTGATTCAGATAACGATTTCACATTGATGAGCACATTCATCGCCGCTCCTTCGCAGCAAGAATGAGCCAACAAACACGCAACTCCCGCGTCGCTGATGGAGTTTACATTTCCTTTTTCTGCAACGATGGCAACGTATTTCAACACTTCAAAACTTTTTTCCATCGTTTTGAACGGAACAAGCGCGGCATATTTTGTCGCTTCTTCCACTGCAAATTGTTGTTTCGCTTTTTCATCATCTGTTTTCTTTGGCAAACGAAATGCATCCATCACTTTATTAAACGCTTCGGTATCTTCATCCACAAGCGAAAGTAATTCATCTTTCAACTTCTGACATTCTTCGGAAACTTTTTTCAATTCTTCGAAATGTTGTTCGTAACCTTTTTTCCCGATTGTTAAATTCGCAACCATTGCCGAAAGCGCAGCAGCAAGTGAACCCGCAAGAGCAGATGCGCTTCCACCACCGGGTGCGGGAGAATCGGTAGAAAGTTCATCCGCAAAATCTTTGACCGAAAGATTGTTCAGCGATTTTTTATTCTCCGCGAGAACGTATTCAATTATTTTTTTCTGCGGGTCAAACTTTGAAACGTCATTCAATCCCAACGATTGAATCGCAATTTCTATCAATTGTTTTTCGGGAACGCCAACAGATTTTCCTTGTCGCGCAAGATAAAATTTTCCCGCCATTAACATCGCTTCTTTCGGAATGAGTCCAACAATTTCGCTTCCCGTTACGCGCAAACCAAGCGAGGTCGCTTCTTTCACACATTCTTCAAACGCAGTATGCACCGAAGCGATGTGATAATTCGTCAAGTTAATCGAAACTTGCGCGCGATTATATTCTTCAATCACCCAACCAACTGCTTTCACCGATTTCAACGTTCCGGGAATTTTTATCGTCTCGCCGTTTTCATCTTTCATAATTTTTCCATCGGCATCTTTTTTCGCGCGACCTTGTTCACGAATACGAAACGCAATTTCATTCGCCAACTTTTTATCCGTTGTGTTGAGATTCACGTTATACGCAATCAAGAAATCACGCACACCAATTACTGTTACGCCACTCTTCGCATTAAACTCCGACGAACCAAAATCCGGCTTCCAGTTTTTGTCGTTCATTTTTTCTTCGAGTCCTTCGTATTCACCTTTGCGAATATCGGCAAGATTTTTTCGCTGCGGAGAAGTTGCGGCGTACTCATATAAATACACGGGAATGCCAAGTTCATCGCCGACACGTTTGCCGAGTTGTTTCGCAAGTTCAATACATTCTTCGAGCGAAACATTTGCAATCGGAATGAACGGACAAATATCGGTCGCCCCCATTCGCGGATGTTCGCCTTTGTGTTTGCGCATATCAATCAACTCGCTTGCTTTGCGAATCGCTTTGAACGCGGCTTCGCTGACTTCGTTTGGCGTTCCGGCAATGGTGAACACGGTTCTGTTCGTCGCTGCGCCCGGGTCAACATCCAAAAGTTTTACGCCATCCGTTGATTCAATTTCTTTTGCGATAGCGTCAAGAATATTTTTATCGCGCCCTTCGGAAAAATTCGGAACGCATTCGATGATTTGTTTCATTTTATATTTTAGATTTTTGATTGAAAATTTATTTGGTCTCACTTTTTATAAAAATGGCACACAGATGACGCGGATATAACAGATTATTACAGATAAAAATCCGTTACAATCAGTTTAACCTGTGTTATCCGTGTGCAATTTCCTTCAAATCATTTGTAAAAATTTTTCTCTTAAATTGCGGAATCTTTCCAAAATTTAAAAGTAAACCAACCTCAATATTTGTTGCTTTCAAATAATTGATGAGTTGATGTTCGTGTTCTTTCACCAAGCCTTCTGCTGCTTTGAGTTCAATGATGACACAATTGTTCACAATTAAATCTGTAAAATATTCTCCAACAATATTTCCTTTGAAATTCACTTTTATTTGTTTTTGTCTTTCTACAAATAATCCCATCGAGAGAAGTTCGATATACATTGCATTTTCATAGACTTTCTCAAGAAATCCAAAACCAAGTGTGTTGTACACATTGTAAAATGCTTTCAAAATTTTGTCAGTAATTTCTTTGTGTAATAAATCGTTCATAATTCTTTTTCAGTTAATGGCACACAGATAACGCGGATGTAACGGATATTCACAGAATGAATCCGTTACAATCAGTCCAATCCGTGTCATCAGTGTGCTATTTTAAAAATCTAATTGCACTCCATTCTTAATTACATTTCTCACATGATTTTCTCCGAAATGATACGGAAGAAATTTATAATTCGGAATATCGAGAACAATGATGTCAGCATTCTTTCCAACTTCCAAACTTCCAATTGTTTTACTTCGAGCAATCGCAGCGGCTGCATTTAATGTTGATGCAACAATCACTTCTTCCGGCGACATTCTCATTTGTGTGCAAGCAATCGTCATCATCAGCGGCATTGAATAACTCATACACGAACCGGGATTGAAATCGCTCGCAATTGCAACGGGAATTTGTGCGTCAATCAACGTTCTTGCCGGCGCGTATTGATGATTTAAATTAAACGAAACTCCCGGAAGCAGTACAGCAACTGTTTCTGAATTTTGCAACGCGCGAATTCCGTTTTCAGAAATATGTTCCAAATGGTCAACGGAAACTGCGTTCAATTCTGCGGCAAGTTCTGCACCACCAAGATTGGAAAGTTCTTCCGCGTGAAGTTTGAGTTTCATTCCGTACTCTTTTGCTTTTGATAAAATTTTTCTCGTGTCATCAACGGAAAAATAATTCGTTTCACAAAATACATCGCAAAACTCCGCAAGTTTTTTCCCCCCGATATACGGAATCATTTCTTCCATCACGAGTTGCACGTATTCGCTTTTTCGTTCTTTGTATTCAAGTGGAAAACTATGCGCGCCAAGAAATGTGGAAACAATTGTCGTGAGTTCTTCACGTTCCAATTCTCTCGCACATTCCAAAAGTTTTATTTCGTTTTTGAAATCCAAACCGTAACCGCTTTTTGTTTCCACTGTTGTTGTTCCGTGTTTCAACATTTGCGAAAGATAATGACGCGCCCGTTTTTTCAATTCTAATTTTGTCGCTTCGCGTGTTTTGGAAACAGTGGAAATAATTCCTCCTCCACTTGCTGCAATTTCCTGATATGTTGCGCCGCTTGAACGCATTGCAAATTCGCTTTCTCTGCTTCCACCAAAAATGAGATGCGTGTGAGCGTCCACAAATCCCGGCATTACAACACAGTTTTCGCAACCGAGTATTTCTAAATCTTCGGAAAGATTTTTCGGAAAATCATTCATTGTTCCGAGCCATTTGATTTTTCCTTCTTCGGCAATTAGTCCTGCGTTTTCGATAATGTTGAGTTCACGCATTTCATTTCCGCGTTTTATTTTTTTTTCGTTTGCAGAAACAGTTACAAGTTGTTTAATGTTTTTAAGTGCGATGTTCATTCTATAGATTCCCGCTTGCGCGGGAATGACAAGTAATTTTGAAAATTGTGCGGAGAAATTACAGAAAGTTTGTGTTTTGTGAAACGTGCCAATGGCATTCCTAGGGAATTTGGATTTAACGGCAAAGAAACTTATTTTTTCACCGAAAGTTTTATGAAAAAAATAGTTCTTATAATTTCTCTTTTCACTTTTTGTGCAACCATTTCCTTCTCCGCATTCGAGTTGAAAGGAAATTTCCCGCGCTCCATCATTTTCGGAAGTAGTTTTGTTGCGATGGAAAATGATGTATGGTCAACGCGATTCAATCCCGCAGGAATTGCTTCTCTCTCCTCCTTCCAATCTTCTGTTTCCTATTCGCCGCAACTCTTCGGAATCAAAGAAATTTCCTCTTCTGCCTTTTCGTTCGTATATCCATTGAATGATATTGGCGTACTTGGCGGAAGCGTTCACTCGTTTGGTTTTGAAATGTATCGCGAAATTTCTCCAACAATTTCTTTCGCAAAACAATTTGATGATTTTTCGTTCGGTGTAAATCTCAATTACAATATGCTCACGATTGAACGATATGGAAATGAGGTTGCGTTGGGAATTGATATTGGCGCTCTTGCAAACATTTCTGAAAATATTTCTATCGGATTCTCAACAACGAACATCAACTCTCCAACGATTTCGCAGAAGAAAGAAAAACTTCCGCAAACATTTTTACTCGGCGTTTCATACAAACCAATCGAATCAACACTCCTCGCTGTCGGCGTAGAAAAAGACGTTCGCTATAATCCATCGCCGAGTGTTGGTTTGGAAATTTTTCCAATTGATGAACTTGCATTGCGTGTAGGAATTCAAGACGAACCAACGTTATTCAATGCGGGATTTGGCGTTCATGTTTCCAATTTTGTTTTCGATTACGCCGCGTCATCACATCAGATTCTCGGACTCACGCATTATATCTCCATTTCGTTTCAATAATTGAGACGCTTCACGAATGACTAATTACAAATTACCCCCAGCATTATGAGTTTCACCCGCTGTTGGCAGGCAAATTGGTCATTCGTCATTTGTAGTTTGTTCTTGCTTTCTGTTACTTCTGTGCGTACTCAAACTGAAACTGATTCTCTCAACGAAAACAACACGGAACAACTTCTCGAGCAAACAGAAACGGAAGAAAGCGAATCGCCGATTCTCGAAGATATTTCAGATTCACTCGATGAAAATGAAACAGAAAATCTTCATCTCGAAATTCGTTCGCGCGTTGGTGAGGAATTGCAGCAGCGCGAAGGATATAACGATGGAATGTTTCTCGGTTCGCGTGTAAAATCGTATCAACGATTCAAAGCATCGCAGGGAAATTTTTTCGGTGGAGTATTGCTTGAAAAAGACGCAGGCGAACAAAAAGCAAACGATTTCACCACGGGATTTTTACAAGCGAAAAATATTTTCAACGTACTTTCAGTTATTGTTGGAAATTATCGAGTCGAGCACGGACAAGGGCTTTCACTTTGGCGTGGGTATGATGTATCGAAAGGCGGGGCTGTGCTATCACCATCTCGAAGACACTCCCGCAGTATCATTCCGCATCTCAGTTCGGACGAAGTCAATTTCTTTCGCGGTGTTGCCATAACGATTGATGTTCCGCAATTCCATCTTTCATTTTTTATTTCCCGGAAACAGCGTGATGCAACAATTGATACTTCGCAAAATACTGCTTCAATGTATTCAACGGGATATTTCCGCACCCAAAATGAAATCGGAAAAAGAAATGCGCTGACCGAGTCAACCATTGGTTCACTTGCAAAATATAATTTCTCGGAAAATATTTCTTTCGGTGGAAACGTGTATCGTTCGAAATTTGATAAAACGGTAATTGTACGCGAGGGAAATTTGTTTTCGGGAATAGAATATTCTTCTGCGTCACTTTCGTTTGATGCAAGAATTTCCAAAGCAAAAATGTTTGGTGAAGTCGCCCGCACAAACAACAACACAAACGCTAAAATTCTCGGAACGCAGTTTTCTCCATTAAGAAAATTTTCTTTTGTTGTTGTGTGGAGAAGTTATGCGGAAAACTTTTTTGCGTTGCACGGATTAGGTTTTGGCGAGCGAACAGAAACATCAAATGAAAACGGTGTGTACGTTGGTTGCTCGTTTTTACCAATGAAACGCACGAAAGTTTCATTTTACTTTGACCAGTTTTCTTTTCCGAAACCAATTGCATCAACGATATTTGCCTCTAACGGAAACGATGCGCTGCTTCGATTCGATATTCACGCGACAGAACAAACTTCGCTTTCTCTCCAAACACAGCGAAAGAAAACGATTCAACAAACAACAACGGATATAAATTCGATAGCGACAAAACTTGATGCAGAGCAGATTAAACAGCGATACAGATTTACGCTTGATTCACGGACGGAAAATGGATTTACGTTTCGCAATCGTATTGAGTTTGTTTCCGTTACGAAAGAATATGTTCCAAACAATGAAACGGGCTTTCTTATCTATGCAGACGTTGGGAAAAAGTTGACGAGAGATGTTTCAGCAAACTTTCGCGTTGCATTTTACCAAACCGATTCATTTGAAAGTCGCATTGCGGCGTTTGAAAAAGAGGTAACCGGCGCATTGAGTGTTCCTGCATTGTACGGAAAAGGAATTCGCTGGTATGTGTTTTTGCAATGGAACATTCTCGAGAATTTTTCACTGCAAACAAAATACACATCATCATTTCGCGACGATGTGAAATTTATCGGAAGCGGAGAAAATCAATTCCCAACAAACTCAGTGAATACCATTACGATGCAAGCGGATTGGACGATGTGAAAAGAAAACAGATTTCTTAGAAAAGAAATATGCGACATTGCCTGACTCCCCTTCGTTGCGTTCCTTAGCGAAGTTTGCGGTTCTTTTTTTTACCGCGAAGAGCGCAAAGGTTTATTTCCCACTCATCCTCCACACCGTCAACACCGAAGCGCATGCGCTGGCAACATTGAGCGATTCTGCCCGGCGGGAGGAATCGTTGGTGTTTCCGAATTTCGGAATGGAGAATTGAAGAGCGGAAAGTTTTTCGAGTGATGAGGAAATTCCGTGCGCTTCATTTCCAAAAATAATTACCGATTTTTTTGGAACGGAAATATCGAACAGGGATTTTGTGGCGTGCGAGGAGGTTGATGCAACGACAAAGTTTTGCGTTTTCAATTGCATCAATTCTTTTTCCAAATCCACTTCCTCTACTATCGGCAGGTGAAAAATCGCTCCCATTGATGCGCGGACAACTTTCGGATTGAAGAGTTCCACGCAATTTTTTCCGAGTAACACTCCTTCTACGCCAAACCAATCGCACGTCCGCAACATTGTTCCGAGATTGCCGGGTTCATTGACAGAGTCGAAAGCAACGAAGGTGGAGCGTGGGGCAGCGTATCCGGGAAACGCAGAGAGTTCAAACTTTTTCTGACGGACAACGGCGATGATTTCCTGCGTATGCACCGTATCGGAAAGCGTTTCAATGTCTTTTTTGGAAAGTTCAAACGACGGGATTTTCTTGCGCTTTACGAGTGCGTGAATTTTTCGCGCCGATTCATCGGAAAGACTTTTTTCCGTCCCTATCACCATTGCGATTTCCCATCCGCTTTGCAACGCTTCTTCTACGCTGCGAAATCCTTCGACCAGAAATTTTTGCTCTTCGTCGCGAAACTTTTTTTGCAGTAATTGACGAAGTGTTTTGAGTTGAAATTGTGTTAATGAATTCATAAGTGGTATGAATATACGAAGTTTCGTTTGTTGGCGCGTTTGTTTGCCGGTTGGTCCGATTTTTTGTTTCACTGTTTGGGATTTGTACTTTCCTTTGTAACTTAACCGCGAAATTTTTCGGTCGGTGATTTGCGTATTGTGGTTCGGGTATTCCTGTTCGACTGCCTCCCGCAAATCGCTTACCTCAAACCTCAAACTGCTTATGAATACTCCACTTAAACGCCACGCCGCTCTTGTTCAACTTTCGCGCGAGCATCACGATGGACTCTTGCTTGCCGTTCGGTTGCAACAGGGAAAGAACGCTTTGCTGCGATTATGGTCGCATGATGTATTCTGGCAAGCGGAATACATTGTAAAATTTTTCGATGAACATTTAACAAATCACTTCGCCGAAGAAGAGCGTTTTCTCTTTCCTCTTGGAAGAAAATATATCACCGAACCACACACCATCGTTGACCAACTCGAACGCGAGCACCAGCATATGCGGTTGTACGTTGACTTATTCCGAAACCCGAAAGAAAAGAACCTCGTTGAAAATTTAAAACAGTTTGGAAAACTTCTGGAACAACACATTCGGTGCGAAGAGCGGGAATTTTTCCCCTTGCTTGAAATACATCTTCCCGAACAAACGTGGAAAGAACTTGAACAACAATTACAACAGAGGCACAGCACACAAAAATCATAAACAGACAAACACGAAATATTATTCTATGAAAGCCATTATCAACAACCACACCGTCAGTTATTTCGATAACGAAAAACTGACTGCGCTTCCCATCGTCTTCATTCACGGATTTCCGTTTTCCTCGCTTATGTGGAGACCGCAGGAAGAATATTTTTTCGAAAACTACCGCGTCATCACCTACGATATCCGCGGACACGGAGACAGCGATTTCGGCGACCTGCAATACACCATCGAATATTTTGTGGACGATTTACTTGCGCTGCTGGATTTTCTCAAACTCAAACAAGCAGTCATTTGCGGGCTTTCGATGGGGGGTTATATTGCATTGCGCGCGTATGAACGTTTTCCTGAACGCTTTCTCGGTCTTGTTTTGTGCGATACCAAAAGTGAAGCCGATACGAACGAAGGAAAAATAAAACGTTCCCAACAAGCGTTGCAGGTAAAAAAAGATGGTGCGATACCGTTTGCCGCCGGTTTCACGAAAAATGTTTTCACCGAAAAATCGTTTGAGAAAATTACCGAGCCCGTCGAAACCATCAAACGTATCATCGGGAAAACTTCTCCGCTCTCCATCGGCGCAACGCTGATTGCCCTTGCGGCGCGCACCGATACCACGCACGTATTGCCAACCATCAACGTTCCCACATTGATTCTCGTCGGCGAATTCGATACGGTTACTCCCGTTGCTGTTTCGCAAACAATGTTCGAAAAAATTCCCGCAGCAGAAATGCTCATCATCTCAAACGCAGGACACGTCAGCAATTTAGAAAATGCTGAAGAGTTCAATGCCGCGCTCGAATCATTCCTAAAAAAACTGAAACCCGCGTGAAGCAATTTCTCCTCATTGTACTTCTCTGCGCATTTCCCCTCAACGCATTTTCGCAATTGCTGGTCAACGCCGATGTCATTGTAACGCCAACAGCCAATTCAACGGCAAAAGGAAATGCAATCATCGCAAACAAAAATGAACGCGGCGATAGTCCGTTCAATCTCTGGCGTTCCGAAATTTTTGCCACGTGGTCTATGAGCCCGATGTTCACGACGTATGCAAATTTTCTGTTCGATGCAAAAATGAAAAGCGGCGATTTAAAACGGAACCGTCCCTTTCGCGTTGACGGATTGTATCTCGAAGGGAGACCGGATTCCGCTTTCAATTTCCTCGTGGGAAAAATTCCGTACCTCGTCGGAAATTTCCCCGCGCGGCGATTCGCAGGAACAAACCCTCTCATCGGTCGCCCGTTGATGTATTCTTTCAAAACTCCCCTCACCGGTGGTACTATCATTGATTCGTTACAACTCGCTGCCAATCGTGATGCCTTCATTCCCGGAATTGCGCCGATTGAAGAAGCATACTGGAACGATGGAATTGCTCTTCTCGGCGACATCAGCGGTGTGCGGTGGAGCGCGACGGGTACACGCAATTCGCTTTCCAACCCGAATGTACAACGCTCGCTCACGAACCAACTTGCCGGTCATCTCGGCACAACCCTTTCCGATAATCTGGACATCGGTGTTTCTGCTGGAAAAGGCGGCTACCTCGAAAACGTGCGCACTGTTCGTCACGAGTTTATCGGCGCGGATGTTCGCTACGAATACTGGCGGTACGAATTCATCGGCGAAGCGCAAAAACATACGTGGGATGCGCCGTTCATTACCGATAAAAAATTGCTGGCATTTTCTTATTACGGAGAGTTCCGGTATCAGTTCAGCGGTTCGGTGCATTTCCTGAGCCGCCTGGAGCAATTGCTCTTCGGCGATATCAAAAAAAAGAAGGGGGAAATTTCGTGGGGGTATGATGTAACGCGACTCGAAGCGGGGCTGTGGTATCGCTTTTCCACACTGCTGTTCAAAGGAGTGTGGCAGCGAACGCTCGTTGCTACACTTCCGGAATCTTCACGCGATGTGTACGCCGTGCAACTTGTGTACCGGTGGGACGATATCTTTAAGATGAAAGAAGAATAGAAAAATTCTTCTTGGTTCACCCCGATTTACCGGCGGTATCTATATCGCCGCGACGCCATTTACAGTCTCGCAATAAATTTCATACCTTATCCCCACTAAATCACTTTGAAGATATGGTATGAATACACAACTTCACATCCTCGTTGTTGAGGACAATCCGACTTCCAACTTCTCGAACACGAGTTGCGCAAAACAAAACGTGTACACAAATAGGAGACTACCACAATGACTTCAAAACCACAAACTCCACCTTTCTTCCTTGCCTTAGCGATAATCATATTCATTTTCGTTGTTGACATTCTTACACCGTTAGGAATTGCGGAATGGTTGTTCTATTTAATACCGATTGTATATCTCCATCGTTTTTCGAGCAATAAAAATGTCATCACCCTTGCGGTAATTTGCACGGTGTTCATCATTGCAGGATATTTCCTTTCTTCGCCGGGAATTTCCTTATACTACGCTGCAATTAATCGAATGATGGGAACAACGATTCTCTGGCTCGAAGTTTTTATTCTCGTTCGTCTTAATCGGAAAGAAGTAGAACGACGGCAGGAATTCGAAAAGCGTCAACACGCGGAAGAACAAGAAACTGAAACAAACAAACGCTTAACGAACATCCTTGAAAATATGAGCGATGCATTTGTTGCGCTTGATACCAATTGGTGTTACACGTATATGAACAAACGCGCAGGAGAAATTTTCGGAAGAAATCCGCACGAAATGCT
Source organism: Ignavibacteriales bacterium (assembly GCA_018335975.1). GTDB lineage: Bacteria > Bacteroidota > Ignavibacteria > UBA10030 > F1-140-MAGs086 > JAGXRH01. The sequence continues at coordinate 114,299 of JAGXRH010000024.1, read as the reverse complement.
CGGCAAACATATCTGGACGGAATTTCCCGAAGGCGTTGGACAACCATTTTATCATAACTATTACAAAGCAGTAGAAACGCAGCAACCCATTACTATCGAGGAATACTATCCGCCGTACGATATGTGGTTCGAGAATCATATTTATCCTTCGCGCGATGGGCTTTCCATTTTCTTTCAGGATGTAACGGAAAAAAAGAAACGCGAAATTGCATTGAAAGAAAGCCAGCAAAAATTACAACTCGCGCTCGATGCATCGAATACGGGCTTGTGGGATTGGAATATCAAAACGAACGAAGTGTATTTTTCTCCCGAGTGGAAACGTCAACTTGGTTATACCGATGCGGAAGTTCCAAATGAGTTTGCAACGTGGGAAAAGAATTTACATCCCGATGATAAACAAGCGGCGATGGAAAAAACAATGGAGTTTGTTCACCATCATTCCGGCGATTTTGAAAATGAATTTCGCTTGCAGCATAAAGATGGTTCGTATCGCTGGATTCATACCAACGCAAAATTATTTTTAGACAGCGAAGGAAAACCGGAACGAATGTTGGGTTCGCATCTTGATATTACCATACGCAAACACGCGGAAGAATCACTTAAAGAAAGCGAAGAAAAATTTCTAACTATCTTCAAAGCAGCGCCCGGTTCGATGATTCTTGCTTCTTACCCCGAAGGAAAAACAATTGAAGTCAATGATAATTTTTCTTTGATAACGGGTTACAGCAGAGAAGAAGCGCTTGGCAAAACCACAGGGGGTTTGAATATGTGGGCTAACCCTTCTGCGCGTGAACAATATTTATCAATGCTCCTCACGAACGGATTTGTAAAAGATTTTGAAGCGGATTTGAATCATAAATCCGGCACTATTCGGAACGGTTTGGTATCAGGTCAAATTCTCTCAGTTCAAGGAAAAAAATATCTCATCGGTACTTTCAATGACATTACCGAACGCAAACAAGCGGAAGAAAAATTGCGTCTATCAGAAGAATTATTTTCCAATGCTTTTCATACGAGTCCTGCCGGTATGACGATTACGCGAATTGCCGACGGAAAAATTATAGATGCTAACCAATCTTTTTTTCAAATATTTGAATTTAATCGCGAAGAAGTGATTGGACATACGTCAACAGAGTTAAATATCCTCACACTCGATGAGCGAAAAAAACTGATACAATTGCAAATTGAAACGGGGGGACTGCACAATGCTGAACTTCTCTCACATTCGAAATCCGGCAAACCCGTCAATCTGTTATTTTCATCGAAGCCGATGGAGATTAGCGGAGAACAATGCCACATTACAACCTTGATTGATATTACCGACAGAAAAAAAGCGGATGAAGAAATTCAAAAACTTGCAACAATCGTTCAACGAAGTCCGGAGTTTATCGGCATTGCAGGATTGGATGCAAAGGCAATCTATTTGAATGACGGCGGAAAAAAATTGGTTGAACTCGACCGCGATATTGCCGCAACAACGATGTTTGATTTTTTCGCGCCGATTGATCTCAAGTTGTTTCAGCAGGAAGTGATTCCTACTATTCAAAAAGAGAACCGATGGCGGGGAGAAATTTATTTGAGAAATTTTAAGAACGGAGAACGTATTCCCGTGTTAATGGATATATTTTTTATTTTCAATCCGAATACCGATGAACCCATAGCATTTGCAACCGTAACCACCGATATAAGAGAATCTAAAAAAGCGGAAGAATTACTGCAACAACAAAAAAATACTCTTCAACAACTCACTGAACAATTGCTATCAACGCAGGAAAGCGAACGCAAACGCATTTCGCACGAACTCCACGACGAACTCGGTCAATCGCTCACGATGTTGAAATTAAATATCGAATCGCTCAAGAAAGAACTTTCGGAGAGTGCAACTTCATCCGCAATACAAAAATTAGAAACGATGACTTCGCTCAGTGAAACGGTGTTAGACCAAATTCACGAATTGACTCTTGAACTACATCCTTCAATGTTAGATGATTTAGGATTACTGCAAACACTCCGCTGGCACTTGGATAGATTCGGAAAACAAACAAACATTACTCCGAAGATTCTTACACAGAATTTTGAACAACGATTGCAACCAAACATTGAAATCGCATTGTATCGTATTGTGCAGGAAGCGACAACGAATATTGCAAAACACGCGAACGCGAAAAATGTAATCGTAACAATTTCTAAATCCGAAGCACTTCTCAATGTTACGATTGAAGATGATGGAAGAGGATTCTCATTGAATGAAATTGAACAACGCGCGACGGAACATTTCGGTATTGGAATAATAGGAATGAAAGAACGCGTTTCATTATTGAACGGAACAATGCGCATCGAAACAGCGATGGGAGAGGGAACGAAAATAATTATTGCGTTGCCGATATGAATAGCACACAGATGACACTGATTGGTACGGATTTTCACGGATTAAGAATCTGTGTATATCAGTTTCATCCGTGTCATCAGTGTGCCATTTTTTTTTCTTTACTTGAATTTCAAAAACCACCAACACTATGCAAAAAATAAAAGTTCTCCTCGCCGATGACCACGAGATTGTTCGTCAGGGATTGCGTTCCTTGATGGAACAAACCAATGACATCGAAGTTGTTGCCGAAGCCGAAGACGGAAAAGAAGCAGTTGCAAAAGCCGCGCAATTTCTTCCCGATGTTGTGGTGATGGATATCGGAATGCCAACGCTTAACGGAATGGAAGCAACGCGGCAAATCAAAAAAACGTATCCCGATATGCACGTTCTCATTCTTACAATGCACGCAACGGAAGAATATATTTCACAGATTTTACAAGCGGGCGCATCGGGGTACGTTCTCAAAAAATCGGCGTATCAGGAATTACTCGCCGCCATTCGCGCGGTGAACAAAGGGCAATCGTATCTCTCCCCCGAAGTTTCCAAAAAAGTAATTGATGAGTATGTTTCGCGAACAAAAGAAATGGTCATCAAAGATAGTTACGAAAGTTTGACGACACGCGAACGCGAAATTCTCCAACTTCTTGCCGAAGGAAAATCGAATCAGGAAATTGCCGGTTCGCTCTTCATCAGCACCAAAACCGTGGAAACACACAAAGCGCATATTCTCGAAAAACTTGATCTGCGTTCTGTTACAGAGTTAGTGAAGTATGCAATGAGGAAAGGAATAATTAGCGGGGAATGATTGATGCGAAAACCCCACGATTTATCGTGGGGTTATAATGAAAAAAGAAATTGGCTTTAGCCATGAAGATTGAATCATTGTTCAGTCAGGGCTGAAGCCATTTGTGTTTTGTGTTCCTATCCCCACGCTTAAGCGTGGGGTTTATGCAGAGTAATTTCTCTTTGTCAAAAATATTGATGAGGAAAGGAATAATTAGCGGGGAATGATTGATGCGAAAACCCCACGATTTATCGTGGGGAGAAACAATACCGAGAGAGGAACTGGGTTCAGCCATGACGATGGAAGCCATGTTCTTTCAGGGCTAAAGCCATTTGTGTTTTGTGTTTCCTTCCCCCATGCTTGCCAAAGGCATCCCTTTGGGAGAAGCATGGGGTTTATGCAGATGAATTTTTATTGGTCAAGAATACATTGCTTAAGGATAATAATCGGTGATGAATATTTTTGCAAAACCCCGCTATTTGTGGAAAAATGATTCATTAAAAAAGTGCTGTAACCCCACGATTTATCGTGGGGACAACAATGCCGAGAGGAATTGGCTTTAGCCATGAAAGAGAAATCTATTCATAGTTAAAGCCATTCATGTTTTGTGTTCCTTCCCCACGCTTGCCAAAGGCATCCCTCTGGGAGAAGCGTGGGGTTGATTCAAATGAATTTCTCTTCGTCAAGAAGATGCTCTACAAAAGGAAATAATCGGCGGTGAATTATTTTGCAAAACCCCACGATTTGTGGGAAACATACTTCTTAATAAAAGTCCTGTAACCCCACGATTTATCGTGGGGACAACAATACGAGAGAAACTGGCTTTAGCCATGACGATGAAATCCGTACTTCGTAATAAATTCATCATACTCATCCTTAAATGTCAATTTTTTATGATGCTCTTCTTGATTTTTGATATACTCCCGAACTTTATTAATCATTGACTCACTCACCGATACCGCAAAGTACTCATCCGCCCATTCTAATTTCTGTTTCAGAAGGGTGTTCTCATTTGCCCAATGCGCTGATTCTCCTTTTATCAATTGCATAACCTTTGCAATTGTCATATCAGCATTTAATGCTAACAAACAGTGTACGTGGTCAACATCTCCGTTAATAAAATCAATATACAACTGCTTCTCTTTTGCGTTCTCGCGAATATGTTGGAATAGTTGTGCTCGAACGTCTTTAGTGAGAACTCGCTCACGGTTCTTCGTTCCCCAAACTGCGTGAATCCAAATTTTAACGTGTGACATTGTAGTTATTATTCAGGGCTAAAGCCATTCGTATTTTGTGTCCCATTCCCCATGCTGAAGCATGGGGTTTATGCAGGATTATTTGTGAAGAACAACATCACGAAAGTACTCGTTCAGTCCTTCGCAAAATGGATTTGCGAACCCGTAATCTTTTGGATTCGGAAAGGGTTGGTGTTTTTTTCGTCCGTTTGTAATCAGCAATTATTTTGCTAATCATTTGTTTGTCTTCGTTTGTTAAGATGGAAGGAGCAACAACCAAATCAATATTTTTCGGTTCTCGAATTAGTCCCATATGTTTATAATTGAAAATATTTTTGAATAAGGAATAATACTGTTCGTCAAGGTATCAATCCGAACATCAAGGTGGTATTTCGTCTGTTTTTTCACGGGCAAAAGATAAGAAAAAAAATAGTGCGAATAACGAATCATTACGAATTTGCGAAATCCTCAGAAAATTCCATTCGTAAATTCGCTATTCGAATCGTCACTTTCTTCCCCCTTACAAACTTCTCATCCATTTCCCTACTAAAAATCAGTGTTTTCCTGATTGATGTGTATGGTCTAAAACGATAACTTGTACACATCAAAACCGAACAACCGATGGAAAACAATAATTCAACCGAAAAATCTATGAAGCACAAAATCCTTATTGCAGACGATAGCGAACTCTTCCGTGAAATGCTCGCCGAACGACTCTGCGCCGAACCCGATATGCACGTGGTCGGAGAGGTGGAAGATGGAGTTGCCGCGCTCGAACAAACAAAAATGTTACAGCCCGAAATCGTTCTCCTCGATATGCGAATGCCGAAACTCAACGGTATCGAAACGGCGCGCCGATTACAGACCGAACACCCGGGCGTGAAAGTTATTTTCCTCTCGTCGTTCAGTAATCGAGAATATGTTCAGGCGGCAAAAGAGTGCGGCGCCGCAAATTATGTGCAGAAAATATTTCTCGATAAAGATTTATTGCCTGCGATTCGCAGCGCGGCAAGAAAAACAGCGAATGTCTGAAAAAGTACTCAATGGAGTCCACGTTATATTTTCAACGCGGACTCCATTTTTCAACCGAGTTGAGAATCGGAACTTCGATTCCTCCACGAGTGCTAATCTTCTCATAGGGATTAGTAATGTGAATAAATGAAGATGATTGCTTCGCGTTTAGTTTCCCTGCTAAATCTGTTATGATTGTATTTACCCTGGTACACCTAATGGCTCGGCGAAGCAATCTCTTTTATAAATTGGCTTTTTATATAACCCCACGATTTAGAGAATGTGTGAAAACACCAACATACGTCACCTGAGCGACCTGCTTGCCGCAGGCAAGAGTCGAAGGCGGTTTTTCGTGGAAATTTATCCCTCGACTTCGCTCGGGAAGACGAATTTTAGGATTATCACACAACCTCAAGAGTCCGTGGAACTTCCGAGGGAATCCGTGGAGTGTTCACGGGAGTCCGTGGAACTTCCGAGGGAATCCGTAGAGTGTTCACGGGAGTTCGTGGAACTTCCAAGGGAGTCCGTGGAGTGTTCACGGGAGTCCGTGGAACTTCCAAGGGAATCCGTGGAGCATTCGCGGGAGTCCGTGGAACTTCCAAGGGAGTCCGTGGAGTGTTCACGGGAATTCCCAGCAAACCCAGAACGGCGTTTTCTGCTTAAAAATAGCATTTCGCTGATAAATTATTGACTGATGTTACGCAAGACAGATATTTTAAGAATAATTTTGAAGAAATCAACATTCATTTCCGAGACCATAAACGGTCTTGAAAGAATGGAACAATCCCGACTTGTCGGGATGGAAAACAACTATTTTATCAACCTTAATAGAAAATGAACCACACCATTAACACCTTATTCCCTTATTTCATTTAAACAAGGTAATAAGGTTGTGATAAGATTTTTTTTGTTTTCTACTAAGGTTAAATTCAAACATAAGACTCTCATTTCATCAACACAAAATTTACACAACAAAAAATTAAACAGGATTATTTTCATTTCCTTACTGATGGTACGAATAAGAATATTGAAATAACCCCACGATTTATCGTGGGGAGAAGAACATCTCCCTTCTTCACGTGGCTTTAGCCACAGAGGATTGGGCTAAAGCCCAGAGAGATGGAAACAGTTCATCAATCCCCAAACTGAAGTTTGGGGTTAAGACAATTTTCTACTACGGTTAAATTCAAACATACGGTTCTCCTTTCATCAACACAAAAAAACAATCGGATGCTACGCACTCAAAAGTGCGTAGCATCAAACAAAACGCACAGACTATGCATTAGCAGACAATGAATAATTCGCTACATTTTTTTACCACCGATTCACAGATTATTTGACAAATGAACAACAAAACTAAATACCAAGAAGTACAACCGCCCGCTCATCAAAACGGAGAAATGTTCCGCAAAGCATTTTACGAAAGTCCGTTGGCAAAAACTATCGCCGAACTTCCGACGGGAAAAATTCTCCACGTCAACAATAGTTTTTTACGATTGATGGAATCCTCGCTCGAGGAAGTTCTCGGTCGCACAGTGTTCGAACTCGATATGTGGGTGAGTCCGTTTGGTCGCGAAGAATTTCTTGAGAGGATACAACACACCGGTAAAGTAGAAAACATTGAAAAGGAAGCGCGTACCAAATCGGGAATGCTGCGCACCATTCTCGCTTCGGCTTCCATTATCGAGTGCGACACGAAACAATGTTTAACCGCAACGTTTGTTGATGTTTCCAGAGAAAAAATGCTGGAGCGAAACCACTACGAAAGTGAACGCCGTTACCGCAGTCTTATTGATAATGCCATAGATGTTATCTTCACCATTTCGCTCGAAGGAAATTTTACTTCGCTCAATCCCGCGTTTGAAACCATTACCGGTTGGAAAGAAAGCGAATGGCTCGGAAAATCATTCATCGAACTTCTTCATCCCGACGATGTGCCAAATGCGTTAGCGCAATTTCAACAGCATCAACGGGGAGAACACGTTCAGCACGCAGAATACCGCATTCGCACGAAAACGCAATCGTACGTTATCGGCGATTTTACGACAAGCGTGCAGGTGGAAAAAGGAAATATTGTTGGCGTGTTTGGCATAGGTCGCGATATAACTGAACGCAAACGCATCGAGGAAGAAACCCGCATTGCCGAACAACGCTTTGAAAAAATTTTCAGAACCAGCCCGATGGGAATGAGTTTATCTTCGTTGAAGGATGGAATAATCATTGACGTCAATGAATTCTTTCTTCAATTGTTTGGGTATGAGAGAGAAGAATCTATCGGGGAAACGGGAAATAATTTAAATATCTGGGTAAACCCGGAAGCGCGATTGAATATGATTTCGATTTTACAGGCGAAAGGACGTGTTCAAGATTTTGAAGCAGAAATGCGAGCAAAATCCGGTGCGATAATTTGGGTTCTTGGCAGTATAGAACTCATCAAATACAATAACGAAAAATTCCTGTTGACAATGTTCCAGGATATTACCGAACGCAAACGCATTGAAATAGAATTTCAGGCACAACAAAAATTACTGACCGAAGCGCAACGCATCGCTCGACTCGGAAGTTGGGAATTTGTGCCGATGGAAAATAAATTATTGTGGACAAACGAAATGTACGATGTGTATGGAGTGTCGCCAGATAAATTTTCCCTTTCGATAGAAAATTTTTTATCCTTGATTCATCCCGATGATACGCCAGCGATGTTACAATGGCTTGAACAAACTTCTTCCGGAAAAAATGCAGGCGAACTTGAATTTCGTTCCATAACTCCCGATGGGGAGATTCGTTCTATCGTTGGTTCAGGAACGTCGCTAATGGATGAAAACGGAAATCTCGTTCGTCTGTTTGGAACGGCGCAGGATATTACCGAAAGAAAGAATGCAGAAGAAATCCTGAAAGCAAAAACGGAAGAATTGAATAAGTTTTTTAATACCAGTCTTGGCCTTTTATGTATTGCGGATACCGATGGATATTTCCGCAGATTGAATCCGGAGTGGGAGAAAACGCTGGGCTATTCGGTCCAGGAGATGGAGGGGAAAAAGTTTTTTGATTTTATTCACCCCGATGATATTGCATCAACCATTGCCGCGGTTACCGATTTAACCGAGCAAAAAGAGATATTTGATTTTGTCAATCGTTATAAACATAAAGACGGAACGTATCGCTGGATTGAGTGGCGTTCAACACCGTTTGGTAAAATTATTTATGCCTCCGCGCGGGATATTACCGAACGAAAGCAAGCGGATAAACTTCAACAGGTTGCATATCGCATTGCGCAAGTTACCTCCCAATCGGAAACGCTCAACGAAGTCTATTTTGCCGCGCATTTGTTTGTTCAGGAAATTTTACCGGCGGAGAATTTTTATATCGCGTTGTTCGATGATAAAAAGAACGAGTTGAGTTTTCCCTATTTCAAAGATGAATTTGATGAACAACCGTCGTCAAGACCATTACATAAAGGACTAACGGAATACGTTCTTCGTACGGGAGAATCAATTCTTTGCAATGCGGAACAACAACAAGAGTTGACAGAACGCAATGAAATAGAAAACATCGGAGCTCCTGCACCTATTTGGCTTGGCGTTCCCCTTATCGTAGAAAAGAAAACGGTCGGCGTAATGGTGGTGCAGCATTATACGAATCCCTCCGCGTACGGTGAACGGGAAAAGAAAATGCTGGAATTTGTTTCATCGCAAATCGCTCATACAATTCTTAATAAACAAAGCCAAAATGAATTGGAAGAATCAGAAAAACGCTACCGCGATTTATTTGAAAGCAATCCGCTGCCGATGTATGTAATGGATGATGCAACATTACATATTCGCAAAGTCAATCAATCCGCAATCACCCATTATGGTTACAGCGCGGAAGAATTTCTTTCCAAAACCATTTTAGATATTCGTCCGAAAGAAGACTTACCAAAACTGATGCAAAAATTATCTTCGATGGAGCGAAAGCGTGATTCGGGGATTTGGAAACACCAGAAGAAAGATGGAACGGTAATGGATGTTGAAATCGTTTCTTCACCAATACTGTACGATGAAAAACCTGCACGGATTGTTTCGATTAACGACATTACCGAACGAAAGCGATTAGAACAAGAACGGGAAAAATTAACCAACGACTTGTTGTTGTTGATGGAGTCAACCGTAGAAGGAATTTACGGGATTGATACGAATGGGAATTGCACATTCATTAACAAATCGGCGCGAAAAATGTTCGGTCTGGAAGCGAAGGATATTCTCGGAAAAAATGTCCACGAGTTAATGCATCACACGCACGCAAATGGTTTGGCGTACCCGCTCGAGGATTGTCCGGTCTTTAAAGTATTCGAAACGGCAACCGGATGCACGATAACCGGTGAAGTGTTTTGGAAAAAAGACGGAACGTCGTTTCCGGTCGAGTATTCTTCATTTCCCGTTGTGGAAAAAGGAGAAATCAAAGGCGTCGTTGTTTCCTTTACGGATGTTACGGAAAAGAAACAACTCGAACAGCAATTTCTCCGGGCGCAACGAATGGAAAGCATTGGAACGCTTGCCGGAGGAATTGCCCACGACTTGAACAACGTGCTTTCCCCGATAATGCTCGCTATCGAAATTCTGAAAAAAAGATTTCCCGACGAACGAAGCGTGCAACTGATTAACCGTTTGGAATCGAGTGCGCAACGGGGAGCGGATATTGTAAAACAAGTATTGCTATTTGCGCGCGGCGCGGAAGGAGAAAAGATTGCCCTGCAGGTGAAACATCTGCTCAAGGAGATGGAAAAAATAATGCGCGAAACATTTCCCAAAAATATCCAACTCGTTTCCGATATTCCGAACACCCTGAAACTTATCTCCGGCGATGCAACGCAAATCCATCAGGTGCTGATGAATTTATGTGTGAACGCCCGCGATGCAATGCCGGAGGGGGGAACGCTTTCGCTCACGGCAGAAAATATTTTCCTGGATGAGAACACCGCGCGAATGAATATTGATGCACACGCCGGTGAGTATTTGCACATCACTGTTGCTGATACAGGAGAGGGAATTCCGAAAGAACTGATTGATAAAATCTTTGACCCGTTTTTCACAACCAAGGAAATCGGGAAAGGAACAGGACTCGGACTTTCCACCGTGCGAACCATTGTGAAAAGCCATGGCGGCTTTTTGAACGTGTACAGCGAACCCAACAACGGCACGAAGTTTTCGCTGTACTTTCCTGTCTCCACATCATCGCAAGCCGAAGCGATTGAAAAGAGTAAAGATATAACGCGCGGGAACGGTGAACTCATCCTCATCGTGGATGATGAATTTTCCATTCGGGAGATTACAAAACTGACGCTGGAAGACCACAACTACCGCGTTCTGCTTGCCGGGGACGGAACCGAAGCGCTCGCCGCCTTTGCAGAAAATAAAAAGGATATCCACCTTGTGCTGATTGATATGATGATGCCGAATCTGGATGGACCTGCGACCATAAAAGTCCTGCGGAAAATGAATCCCGAAATCAAAATCATCGGCGCAAGCGGACTGGTAGAAAAGGGACATCTCGAACAACTCTCCGGCGTGAATGAATTTTTGCCCAAACCGTATCGCGCAGAAGTACTGCTGGAAACGATTGCGGGGGTGTTGAGGGGAAAGTGAGAAGTGGCGAACCCCGCGCCCGATGAAAACGGTGTGGTGAAAGTGTACCTGATGTTCCGCAATTTAAAAACCCTTATCAAATTCTTCGAAGGTCCGAAAGAGTCCTTTGGACAATCAACCTTCGTAGAAAAATTTCCATTCCAGAGTTTCTACCTTATTCCCTTATTACCTCAGTAAATGTTGTAATAAGAACAGACCTGTCTATCGCAGGTGGGTAAGGTAATAAGGTTTATTTCGGTGGAACATTATTTTCTACTAAGGTTATGAAGTTACACATAGTTCAACTTTTATTTGCGTAACATCAATTACGAATTGAAACACGGAGCAGGCGCAAAGGTCATAAAGAATGAACTGTATTGTTCTTTGTGTGCTTGGTGAAAATTCTTTGTGGTCTTTGTGTTTAAAAAAGAAATCAAAGAACCGGCATTTTCTATTTTATGGTAACGCCTATTTCAAAACCACAAATTTTTTCACCCCGGAAAATTTTCCGGTAGAAAGACGATACACATACACCCCTCCCGGCAACCCGCTCGCATCAAATTGTACTTCGTGTTTCCCTTCTTCCAGTAATCTGTTGTGAATTAACGTCGCAACTTCTTTTCCGAGAACATCATATACTTTCAATGTAACAACACTATTAACAGACAACTGATAACGAATAACCGTCACCGGATTAAACGGGTTCGGATAATTTTGCTCTAACGAAAACGCAGAAACAATATCAACATCATTCAAAGAAACAAGCGAGGAAATTACCACCCTGCTCGACCACAATTGATAAATCCCCGTTGAATTATCCATCCACACGGGAAATAACGTATCGCCGATTGATGTAAGACTGATATTATCGCCTTGATATCCTTGTCCCAACCCTCCAATCGGTTTCGGCTGAAAGTTATGGTCGCTGATTTGAAAATCGCTCCACGTTGTTCCTCCATCAATCGAGCGTGAAAGAAATACTGCGGCGGAATCGCTTGCAGTGTTTCTATCATCGTAGTACAAAACATTCACGCCTCTGAAATCATCAACATGAATCGCGGGGAAATATTGAATCTTTCCATTGCTCAACCCATCCTGATTCACACGAATTCCCTCACTCCACGAATTTCCGTTATCGGTTGAGCGATGAAAAATAATATCGGGGTCAGTTCCTGCAGGAGAAAGATTTTTTTCGGTCGTTACAATATAGAGCCAGCCATTTCTGATTCCCCCGCTTTTATCCGTATCAATTTTCGGTAAACCGTTGACGCGGATATTCGATTTGTGCGGAAGCGTTCCGGCAATGCCATTCATATCGAAAGCATTTTCAGAAACAGTCCACGTTGCGCCGCCATTTATTGACGAAGCAAATCCGACAAAATCTTCAGTGAATGGCGAAGTTGAAGTTACGCCCGCCCAACAAACAGAGACTGTTCCGTTTGCGCCGATTACCATTTCTCCCCCTTGCCCGCGTCGCGTTGGGTTATTTATTTGCGCGGGTGCGCTCCAACTGTTTCCTCCATTATCCGTGAAGGAAAAAACCATAGGATAAGGAGGCGCATACCGAACCCACGCGGCGTACGTTCTTCCGTAATAACTGCTCGCAGAATTTCCATCTGAGACAAGCGCGGCTCTCTCCTGGTCATCCGTTGCAATTGTTTTTTGCGATGACCACGTCATTCCGTTATCGGTAGAAAAATGCGAGTACAATCCGGGAGAAAATCCCAAACGGATAAGAATGAAAGTTCCGTTTTTATCTATCGCAATGCCCGGGTCGCCGCGATGAAAATTGACTGGCGAACCTTTACACGTATCGCTTCCGCTCCAAGTGTTGCCTGCGTTTGTAGAAACATAAATTCCTTCGCTGACAAATCCGGTATTAAGGTTTATCGTATTTGCACTCGCAAAAAGAATAGTTGCATTTGTCGGATGGCGCGTAATGAATGTTTCTGTTTGCGTTACTGCGCTCGGATATATTCTGAAGTTTTCTCCAGTGAGAATGTATTCTTCCCGTTGTTGGCGTTGTGAGAAGGATAGCAACGGAGATAATATTGTGTACGCTACAATCGTAACAAAAAAGAGAAAGTCGTTCTGTTTCATAGTAATAGGGACGCTTTAATAATTTTATTTTTTTACCACAAAGGACACAAAGTATTTTCACAAAGAACGATAAAATACATTCTCGTAAGAGGCAAGATTACTTTGCGCCCTTTGTGCCTGCTCTGTGTGCTTTGTGTTTAATTTTATTGCTCAATAGGACTCATTAATGGTTTCCAGAAGTCGCTCATAATTGATAACCGAGAGTAATTCCGCCAAAAAAATTCCGGGGCATTCCTGCTTCGTAAAATTCTTTTGCGGTTGAATTGATATTGATAAACGCGACATAGTTTTCATCGAATACATTATTCATTCCGCCGGAAAGGAGAACGTTGAATTTTCCGAACCGCGCTTCGCAACCGAGTGTTGTGTTGAACAGTTGGTACGCTTTTGCATACTCGCTGTTTTCATCGTCGGTGAACATTCCACTGATGCCGAGATAATTTCCTTTGACAAATCCGGTTACGGCTTCGGTAATGTTCTGTTCGTAGGAAAGACTTAATGTAAGATTATGTTTCGGCACGCTGGGGACAACGTTTTTTGCAAAACTTTTTTCTGACGTTGCACCCGTATCGTCAATAAATCTTGCGATGTACCTATCGTACGAAAAGTGAGAGTATGTGTAAGCAGATTTCCACTGAAGTCCTTTGATAATTTCGGTATTCAATCCCAATTCAATTCCCGTGCGATTTGTTGTTGCGGCATTACGAAAAAATACTGCGCCCGCATCTTCAAACGGAACAATCTCGTCATTGATAATCGTGTTGAACATCGTTACTTCAAAAGAATTGGTTTTGAAGAAGAGATTCTGTCTAAGAAAAATATTTCCTTTCAATCCAACTTCAATGTTCTTAGATTTTTGCGGTTGTAAATCCGGATTGTGAAGTTGAACAGGTAAAGAACTTGTGGGATAATTATCCAACTCATTTGCTGCAGGCGTATCGAAACCGAGTCCATACGAAGCATACGCGGCAATCATCGGTGTCCATTTGTAATTCAACGCAAGTTTCGGCGTGAACGCTTGAAAATCACGCGTGGACTTTTTCACTTGAAATTGATTTTCCGCTTTGAAAGAAACGTTATCGAACCGCCCGGTGAGCATAACGTCAAGTTTTTCTTTTACGATAGTGAACGTATTTTGTAAATACCATCCGATATTGCCGATATCTTCATTCGTTACACCTTTCAGTTCATCAGTTCTAATGCCGCCAATGTTTCCGTATTCTTCAATCGGTCCTGTTTGATAAAAGAAATCGTTGCCGATAGAAAATTCATTCGCGTGTCCGAACAATTCGCTTTTGTGAATATACCGCGCTGCGGAACCAACGCCATAACGATTGAGAATACGGTATGTTCTTGCGGTCCGCTCGAAATATTTAATCGTTCCGTAAGCAGTAATATCGAGTTCGTTGTTTTTTTCCTCGCCAAAAAATGTATTGAACCGTAATCCAATACGCCCCTTTTTTGTTACACGCTTTGCATCTCTTCCAACGTCGCGTGTGTTTCCTTGAACGGGGTCTCCATCCAATTGCGAGCGTGTAAGCGAGCCGGGGAGTTTAATTGCGCCCGCAACGTAATAACTGTACACAAAGAATTTTGTAAAGTCGCGCGGATTGATTTCGAGAACGGAATTGAATATTCGCCAGTCGTCGTTGCTGTGTTCTCGATATCCGGTTGAAGAATACGTGCTGTACGATGTGAGAAAACGATAATTATCCGAACGAAAGGCGGCTTTCATCCCTTTTCGTTTTGCATTATAGGAACCAACTTCATTGTACAATACGATAGAGGAATTATCAAAGCGAACATCGTTCAAAAAATTGATGACACCGCCGGGCGCATTTGTGTACAGCGAAGAGGAATTTCCCTTCACCACTTCGATTGAACCGAGCGAATGAAAATCAATTGCTTCGATGCGCGTTTGTCCATCCGGTTCGCTTTCGGGAATGCCATCGAGCAAAATTCGTACGCCGCGAATGCCGGAATTGGAACGGCTTCCAAATCCACGCATAGAAATTCGGACATCGTGGTTTCCGTATCTATCCTGAAGAAACAATCCGGGAACAACGGAAAGTACATCGCTCACCGAAGTTTTTTTCTCGAACTTAAAATCGCGTTCATCCACTCGCTGCACGGAATACGGAACGTCAATAATTTTTTTTGTGGTACGTGTGCCGGTTACCACTGTTTCTTCGATGATAAAATTTTTGAGTGAATCGTTTTTTGAAACGTTTTGTTTTGTTGCATCTTCCTGCGCATATAAAAATTTGCTAAAGAAGAAAATGCATAATAAAATTCTTGTTTTCATAACTGAAATAATTTTTTGTTTATGGGTATCTCTAAAAAGCTATATTAAACACAGAGAGCACAAAGTGTTTCACAAAGCACACAAAGAACAAGAAAATCCATTCTAAGTAACCTTTGTGCCTGCTCTGTGTTCTTTGTGTTTAAATTAATTTTTGAGTTTTTAGTGATTCCATTATAAATATTTGGTGAAACGAATAGAATCACACTCACGAGAAGAAACACTTCTCCCGTGAGTGAGTGAAAATAAGACAAACGAAAAGATTATTTCAGATTTTCGGAGGAGGGGGGTCGAAGGGAAGAACGGGGGAGGAAAAATATTCTACGCGGTCAAAAGAAACGGTCGCGGAAAATGATTCCTTCAGCAAAGAAAAATTTTCCACTTTTAAAAAACTTATTAAAAGAAGTTTGACGAACTGCGCGGGAAGCGATTGCTGTTGTTCCCGAGAATGGGGATTGTTCGTTGAAAAATATTTCACAAACTCTGCGATAAGATGTTCTTCATCCGTATCGCGCACGCAGGAAATTGTTATACTGTCGTTTTGGATAGATGATTTCACCACGTCGTACATTTTTCCCTCGAACTTCAATTCATTCTCTCTTGTTTGCCGCGCGGAAAATTCATCGAGGGAAAAAGTAAATGTGTGTAACGAGGCGGAGTGCTCCAGCGAGGAGAGCGCGGAATCCATTGCAACGTGCAGCGCGTATTGCTCAAGTTTGAACAACGCCAATCCTCCGCCAAGATGGAAGGCAAAACTGAAAACGAGCAGTGATGTAAGAAAATATTTCACGTCGGATATTTAATTTGACGGGAAAATATAGGAATATATTCAGAAAAGAATTTGAGTCGGGATTTCGTAAATTTCTCCCGAAAATTTTTACATCCAACGAGGACCTTTATGCAAACATTACAACAGCAGCCGCTTACAAATTTACAATTGGAATTACTAATCCTTTTTTCTCGAAACGTTCCCGAACAAGATTTACTGGAAATAAAAAAATTTCTCGTGAATTATTTTGCTGAGAAAGCAATGGATGCTGCAGATAGGGTCTGGGATGAAAAAGGTTGGACGAAGGAAGAAATGGAACAAATGGCAGGGAAACATTTTCGAACTCCGTATAAGCAAACACATTCGTGAAAATTGTTCTGGATACGAACGTTTTTTGGGTTTCAATTTCCCGACGTTCTCGTTCACATTTGCTTTTTCAACGATTGCTCGAGGGAAAATATTCTCTTTGTGTTACGACCGATATTCTCAACGAGTATGAAGAAATTATCGGGCAAAAATTAGGAAAGGAAATTACTGAAAACACAATGAAGGTTCTTGATAACTTGCAGAACGTTGAATTCGTAACAAAATTTTTTCGATGGCAACTTATCGCAGATGATTATGACGATAATAAATTTTCTGATTGCGCAGCGGCAAGTAATGCGGATTATTTAGTTACCAACGACGGACATTTTGATGTTTTGAAATCCATTAACTTTCCGAAAATAAACGTAATTAGTATGGAAGAGTTTTTGAAAGTTTTAAACTATTAAATGCAACGTAATTAAATTCGCCTCAATACCTTTTCTTCCCTTCTCTCTCCTCTGCTTTCTTATCCCATTCCGGTGCTACCGTTTGTAAAAATTTTGTTTTCTCCGTTCGCAGTGAATCCATTTTCAGACCGATAAACGTTTGCGCTTTTTCTTTTGTTGAAATATCGGGGAGTACAAACGGCTCTGTAACTCCGTGCTTTGCGAGAATGCGAACAAGTGCAACACGGGCTTCTCCTGCTTGTTGAATTGCTGAACCGAGAACTCGCGCTGCTTCTGTTGGCGAATGAAATCCAAGTCCATTCGATGCAGCAACCCAATCCCAACGCCATTGTGCATGACGGATAAATTGCAACACCGGTTTCATTTCCTCTTCGGTTGCGCCTTTTTCCCACGCAAACTTTGCTTCGAGATGCGCTTTCACTAACGCTTGTTCGGCTGTAAGTCGCAATTCTAAAATTTTATCTTGTCTGTCTTCTACATTTTTTCGGAGCGTCGCTTCACTTTCACGATGACAAACCCCGCATGATGCCGCAATATCATTTAATGGACTTTGAATTTTGTGGTTCGTAAATTTTACTCCCCCTTCGCTGCGGTAGGGCATATGACAATCGGCACACGAAACTCCGCGCTCGGCATGAATTCCTGTTTTGTATAATTCGTAATCGGGATGCTGCGCTTTGAGAATTTTTGCTTTGCTGAGTTTATGTTCGAAATCCATGTGCTGGATTGTATCGTAATACGTTTCCATTTGTTCCGCTGAAAAACCATTATCCCACGGAAACGTTAAATATTTTCCGTCGCCTTTGAAATAATACTCCACGTGACATTGCGCGCACACGAGTGAACGCATTTCCTGATGAGTCGCTTTCGTAATATCTTTTCCTTGCCGTTGAAATGCTTCTGCAAGCGCGGGACGGGTGATGCGCAAATTCATCGTCGCAGGGTCGTGGCAATCCTGACAGCCGATGTTGTTGGTAATTTCGGAACCGAGTTCAGTATATTTTTTGTGATAATATTCTGCGATGCCAATTTTATTCATCACACGCGGAACATCGGTGCTTTTACACGTCCAGCACGTTGCCGGTTGCGGAAGTCCCGTGCGCAATGTTTTTCGAATATCTTCAATCGCGCGATAGTGTCCACGCGCTTGATTGTAATCGCGCGAGAACGCGTTACCCGCCCAAAGTATTATGGGATTCGGGTCTTCTTCGAGCAAATCGCGTGTTGCACTTCCTCCGTATTTACTTTTGAACGTTGTATCAAACGTGCTTTTGTAACTTTCAAACTCGCGCGGAAAATTTTCTCCCCACACTTCATTGCGCGGTTCCCATTCGGCGATCGGTTTTACAAGTTGGAACAGCATTTTCTCTTCACTGCGTCTTTCCATTATGGATGCGCCGAGTAATCCGATGAGAAATACTGCGACGATTGTGCCGCCGAAAATCAGCCAGCCGATTATTGGTTTTTCTTTGATGAGTTCTACTATGGGTTTCATAAAATTATTTTGTGTTTATGGTTTGAAATTTTTCTTGGTGTCTTTGTGCCTTTGTGGTAAAAGATTTTAAACACCAAGACTCAAAGGGTTTATACTTTCTCTAACTCTTTCAATGTGTTTCTTGCGCATGCAAGAAATCCCGAAGTGGCGTACGGAACCTGTTGTTCAATCAGCAATCGTAATTCGTTTATAAAATCTTTTTCTTTCTTGCAAATGGTGGAAAGAACTTTCATTGAATGAACTTTTACTGCAATAGTTTCATTCGGTGAAGAAAGAAAATCAAAACAGATAGTCGCAACTCTTCCTAACAGTTTTCCCGGAATTTCCATTGTCGTTAAGATGCGAACCGTATTGCGTTTTACCGCTGCGTACAAATCCGGCGTTGAAAGATATTCCAGCATTTCCTTCAAATATGGTTGAACAAGTTGCGGATGGTTCTCGTTACATTCATTCACAATCCACGCCGCACGTTGAGTTACACGATATTCATTCCCGAAAAACAAATCCATCAATTCGCGAAATCGTTTTTTGTCATTGCCGATGTAGTCCGCAATTTTTCGCGTTTGTCTTTTTGAATGTTCTTTCAAAATTTCTTCGCGGAGATTCATACGATGTTTATTCACTTGGGATTATTGAAATTATTGGAATAACAATAATCCCAAGTGAATCATTTCTTCAAAACTTTTTCCATCCATTCCGGAATTACTGATGTCAATCTCGGAACACGCGCGTAGGGAGCAGAAGCCAAACTGTTTACTCTTCCGTGCGGTGTTTCGCGATGGCAGTCCCAACACAGATGTCCGTTCCCAACTTTGTAATTTTCTCCCGTAACATTTTTTATGGAAATATTGTGAATCAAATTTTGATGACATCGCTGGCAATTGTTTTGAATGGCGACAATTCCCGCGGCTTTCACGTGGATGACCTGCGGTTCCAAACGAAACGTAAACATAAACGAGTGACGCAATCCATCCTGCGCTTTGAATAAATATTTTTTCAAAACATTATCGTGCGGAACGTGGCAATCGTTACACGAAGCAACGCGCGCATGACTTCCGTGCTGCCACGTTGCGTATTGCGGCGACATCACATGGCAATTTACACACGCTTTCGGGTCATCGGATAAGTAGGATGTAGCATTAGAAACGCGCAGGACGGTAAAACCGATTCCGAGCAACGTTCCAAACACAAGCGTTGCCGGTAATCGCCATTCCAATGGAGGAAAGAAAAAATGGAAAACTTTTTCAAACGGAGAAAATATGTTCAAGAGAAATCGCTTCATTCAGAATAATTTTTCAGCGAGAATATAGGAGAAGTTTTTGTTTTTTGTAAAATGTGGTTGATGAACGGTTCGAAGGAGTGGTGGTGGGCGGAATTTGACTGGCCGTTTATGGTTTAAGAAAACGCATACTTCAAATCACATTTTCCACCAACTCTTCCACCGCATCGTACGGCGTACGTTGGTGCGAGAGAACAGAAGCAATTTCGTTTCTCAACATCGTTTCGCGCGACTCATTCCAAAAATTTTGGTGGAGTTTTTCGGTAACAAGTTCGCGGATGCGTTCTTCAATGCGTTCACTCCGTTTATTCGTGAGTTGGTTTGTTCGTTCAAGCGAAGTTCGGTGTTTTGTAATCATCTCTGCAATTTTTTCAATTCCTTTCCCTTCATTTCCCACCGTAGAAATAACATCGGGAATCCACGTTTCTTCCGTGTGCTGCGCGTAACGAGTTGCTAATCCCAAAACAGTTTTAATAGACATAACTGCTTGTTCCGCCCCCGGTCTATCGCTTTTGTTCAGCACAAAAAAATCTGCAATCTCCATCAATCCCGCTTTCATTGCTTGAATTGAATCGCCGCTTTCGGGAACAAGCACCACAACGGTTGTATCTGCTGCGCTCACAATATCGAGTTCCGATTGTCCAACGCCAACGGTTTCAAGCAGAATAATTTCAAATCCTGCGGCATCAAAAATATCTGCGGCTTCTTTTGTTTTTTTTGAAAGTCCTCCCAACGAACCACGCGATGCCATTGAACGAATAAAAACATTCGCGTTCATTTCCACATCGGTCATTCGCACTCTATCGCCAAGCAATGCTCCTCCGGTAAACGGACTTGTCGGGTCAACTGCGATGATGCCAACTTTTTTATTTTGATTTGCGTAGAGGAAAGCAAGTTTATTTGTGATGGTACTTTTTCCCGCTCCCGGCGGACCGGTAATTCCAATTCGGTAAGCGTTTCCTGTTTTCGGAAATAGTAAACGCAAAAGTTCCAATGCTTGCGGCGATTCGTTTTCGACGAGAGAAATACCTCGTGCGATTGAACGGCGTTCTCCAATCTGTATTTGTTCTGCAAGTTGGGAAATATTCATTTTCAACGAAATGCAAAATTAAAAATGAAAAGTTAAAAAATAGAAAACATTTTTCATTTTTCACTTTTCATTTTTAATTGTTTGAAATATTCAACTGTTCGATTCAATCCTTCTTCAACCTTTACCGTTTGTTTCCAACCAAGTTTTTCAGAAATTTTTTTAGAAGTAAGAACGCTGCGTTTTTGTTCTCCCGCTTTTGCTTCGCCGTGTTTTTCTTCTGCGTTGGAGTTACAAATTTTTTTTATTGTGTTGAAAAGTTCATTCACGTTTGTTTCAATTCCCGTTCCGATGTTGTATTCGGTAGAAGCGGAATCATTCAACACGAGAAGATTTGCTTGCACAACATCTTCCACGAAAACATAATCGCGCGTTTGCATTCCATCGCCGTTGATAATCGGTTGTTCGCCTTTCAACAATTTCGATGCAAAGATTGCAACAACTCCCGCTTCGCCCATTGTGCTTTGTCGCGGACCATACACATTTGCGTATCGAAGCGCAGTATAATTCAAACCAAAAACTTGATTGTAGTAGAATAAATATTTTTCCGTTGTAAGTTTTGCAATACCGTACGGAGAAAGCGGTCTTTGCGGATGTTGTTCATCGGCGGGAAAATAATCTTGTTCGCCGTAAATTGCTCCGCCAGTTGAGGCGAAAATAAATTTCTTCACATCGTATTCTTTGCAACATTCCAGTAAATTTATACCGCCGAGAATATTTATTTGTGCATCAAAACTTGGGTCTGCAACAGATTTTCGTACATCCATTTGCGCTGCGTGATGATTCACAATGTCGGGACGAAATTCTGCAAACACGCTTTGTAATTCTTCCGAACGAATATCTATCTTAAAAAATTTCGCTTTCGGATTTACATTCTTTTCAAATCCCGTTGAAAGATTATCAACAACGGAAACGTTATGTCCAGCATTGATATACGCATCAACAATATGTGATGCTATAAATCCTGCACCACCGGTTACAAGTATTTTCATTTTTATTTCAATAGTTGTCTTCCCTCGACTTCGCTCGGGATGACTATTTTGTTCGTCACGCTGAGCGAAGTCGAAGCGTTAATCCGCGTGAAGTGAAAAACCAAAAATGCGTGAGAGTTCTCCGGTGAGTCGAGTGCGGTCGAATTTCATAATGTACTCTTCGCTCGGAAGAGGAAGAATACTCGTTTCAAATTGCTGGTGCAAACGAAAGAGCGTGTTCGACATTCCTTCAATATCATTTGGTGCAACGATAAATCCTGCGCCGGAATCTTCAATCATTTGTTTCAAATATCCATCGGGAACATTTGCGAGAATCGGTTTTCGCGCGCCAAGATATTCGTACACTTTCCCCGGCGATTGCGTGTCATTATCAACAGAAAGAAACAACACGTCAGAAGTGCATAAACGTTGAACACATTCGCGATGACTGACATAACCGGAAAATGAAACGACATTTTGCAATTGCATTTTTTCAACAAGTTTTTTGTCTTCTTCGCGTTCCTTGCCGATAAACTCGACGGAAATTTTTTCATTCAACTTCGGATGTGATACAAATAATTTTTGTAAACCCCGCAGCAACGTGTGCGGCTTTCTTCCACCGTAAAAAACTCCTGCATGTGTAATTTTTAGTTTCTCGCTGAATGGCGTTGACACATCACTCGGAAAATCTTCCGGGTCAAATCCTTGCGAGAGAATCACAATGTCTTGATAACTCAAGTGATGATGTTTTTTCAAAATCAATTCTTTTACGCGGCGATTGGTGGTAAGAATTTTCGTCGCTTTCTTCAACACTTTTTTTTCCAACCGAAAATTCAAATAACGATGAAGCGGCGTTGGATAATATTTGAACGGATTGTTGAGCCACGAATCGCGGTAATCAATAATCAGCGGGACGTTGAATTCTTTTTGCAATTCGTGACCGATGAGAAAATCTGTCCACGGCGGAGCTGTTGCAAAGACGAGTTCAAATTTTTTCTGTTGAAATAATTCCCGCGCAACATTCAACGCTTTGTTCTTCCACAAAATTTTATTGTCGGGAATAAAAACTGAGTCACTTCCGAATTGAAAAATTTTGCGCACAAATTCCGATGGCATTTCGACCGTTCCTTTTTTTCGGAACAACCAATTCGGGTCAAGCGAACCAACGCGTACGATATCAATTTCTTTGTCTTTTATTTCATCGAGCAAACTTTCGTCTTGTGCAAAATATCCCGTCGGCGTTACAGTCAACACTGTTGGTTTCCATCCGAATTGCGGAAGATATTTTAAAAATTTTAAGGTTCGTTGCACACCACTCATTCCCATTGGAGGAAAGTAGTAGGCTATGACGAGTATGTTGCGGAGTTCGTTCATAACAAATTGGTTGGTGGTTGGAGATTTGCGGTTGGAGAAAAAAATAATTTCACAAACCCCAAACCTCAAACCACGACTAACTCCTTCCTCGTTTGCGTTAAAACCTTGCATCCATCTTTTTCCACAACAACAATATCTTCAATTCGTATTCCGCATAGTTCGGGAACATAAATTCCGGGTTCAATCGTAATTGCCATTCCGGTTTGCAGTGTGTGTTTGCTTGTTGGAGAAAGTTTTGGCGCTTCGTGAATTTGCAAACCAACGCCGTGTCCCAGCGAGTGATTAAAATATTTCCCGTAGCCTTTTTTGCGAATATAATTTCTTGCTACGCTATCAATTGCTTTCGCATCCTTTCCGTTTTTCACTGCATCAATGGCGTGTTGCTGCGCATCTTTTACAACTTGATAGACATTTTTTATCTCGCTCGAAATTTTTCCAACGCCGACTGTTCGCGTCATATCGGAATGATAACCATCAACAACAGTTCCGAAATCAAGTACCAGCATTTCGCCGCGTTTGATTTTCTTTTGCGATGAACGTGCGTGCGGTAATGCTCCCCGCCAACCGCTTGCAACAATTGGCTCAAACGCATCTGTTTCTCCGCCAAGAATTTTTTGCAAGAAAGAAATTTCTGCGGCGAGTTCGCTTTCTGTCATCCCAATTTCTATTGCAGAAAGAATTTCCGTGAAAACATCGTCAGTAATTTTTATTGCTTTCTTTAGTGAAACGAGTTCCGTTTCATCTTTGATTGAAGTAAACTTCTCAAAAACATTTTCCAGCGGAATAAATTTTGTGTGCGGAAAAGTTTCAACAAGTTTTGCATGTTCTGCGAATGAAAGCGTGTTTTTATCGAAGCCAATGTTTTTTATTCCACGCAATATTTTTTTCTCTTTGATAAACTCAATCAAATTGTCCCGCGTGATAAAAACTTTCCATCCGTTAAGTTCGGATTTTATTTGTTCTTTATAGCGACCGTCGGTGAAGAAAAGGTTAGGGGTTTGCGGTTTGGGGTTCGAGTTTTTTAAAATGATTCCCAATCCGTACGAGCCGGAAAAATTGGAAACGTACCGAAGATGCGGAAGAAACGAAATGAAAATTGCATCCACGTTGTGTGAATGCAATTCATCGCGTAACGCTGAAATTCTTTTTGAAAATGGTGAAGTCAAATTGTTATAATTCTTTCTTTAAATTTATATGTCATTCTTATTATGTTATCGACATCACCCTACTTTTCAGTTACGCGATACGGTTGCAACAGTTGTTACGTTTCCGTCAATTCCGATTTTTCTAACTCTCGGTATCCACGCACTACGCACTTCGAGATTTTCAGGAGTTACATCATGCCACTCCAACACATACACTACACCGTGAAACACTGCAACGCCTGTAGGTGTCCAAGGACTTGTTGTCTGAAGAATGGTTGTTACTTTACCTTGAGGAGTTATCTTGAGTACGCTGCGACTTCCAGTTGCAGCAATATAAATAGTTCCTGTTGAGTCAACAGCCAATCCACGACAATAGGAAGGCGAGGTTTCCAATGGTAAATCGTTGCCGCTTTTTCCAATATAGGTCGCAATGATTGATACAGTTCCACTCATCGTAATCTTTCGGATTGTGTTAGCGTTAGCATTACTCGCCTCAGTGATATAAAGTGAGCCGTCACCACCGACAGTAATACCGCTGATGAATTCAAACATCTTGTCGCTTGCTAATACAGATTCTTTTCCGTCAGGAGTTCTTCGGATAATTTTTGTTGAACTGTGACGAGTATCGGCATAATAAATATTTCCGTCCTTGCCAAGAACAAGTGGAAAATCGGAACACATAATAAGAGCAGGTTTGGTGCTTTGTGGTGTTACTCTTTCAAAATACTCTCCGAAATTTTTTGGTGATTCTGCAAAGTATCCAATCGCATCAATGGTCATCCAATGAAACTTGGATGCGGGCAAATAGGTGAGCTTACCACTTGCATCAATTTTCCAAACACCTTTGCCTGTATCGGTAAAGTAAATCTGTCCATACTTATCAACTACAATTCCAGAACCTGGATGAGCAGATGCAATCGTCCCAACCAACATTTGTAAAAGTAATGTGAAAACTAAAATCAGTTTTGTCGTCATTAGGGTTGCTGCTAACTATTACACAAACGCCGCGATTCCCGTAATATCTTCGCCGATAATCAGCGTATGCATTTCGTGAGTTCCTTCGTACGTAATCACCGATTCCAAATTTGCCATGTGTCGCATCACGGGATATTCATCGAGAATTCCGTTTGCACCAAGAATCGAACGCGCGATGCGGCAAATTTCCAATGCGTGATGAATATTATTTCTTTTTGCAAACGATATTTGTTGAAAGCGAACTGTCTTGTTGTCTTTCATTCTTCCGAGTTGCAAGCACACGAGTTGCATTTTCGTAATTTCCGTAACCATATACACAAGTTTTTCTTGCGTGATTTGAAATGATGCAATTGGTTTTCCAAATTGAATACGTGACTTTGCATAACCCAAAGCACATTCATAAGCCGCCATTGCTGCGCCAATTCCACCCCACGCAATTCCGTAACGCGCTTGCGATAAACAACCAAGCGGACCTTTCAATCCTTCAACATTCGGCAGTAAATTTTCTTTTGGAATTTCGCAGTTGTCAAAAACTAATTCCGATGTTACCGATGCGCGAAGTGAATGTTTTCCTTTCATTTCCGGCGCAGTAAAACCTTTCATTCCTTTTTCGACAAGAAATCCGCGAACAACGCCATTCAATTTCGCCCACACAATTGCAACATCGGCGATTGTTCCGTTGGTAATCCACATTTTTGCGCCGTTGAGTAAATATCCGCTCGAAGTTTCTTCCGCTCTCGTAATCATTCCTCCCGGGTTCGAACCAAAATCCGGCTCCGTCAATCCGAAGCAACCTATTTTTTTTCCCGCGGCAAGTTGCGGAAGCCATTTCATTTTTTGTTCTTCATTTCCGTACGCATAAATCGGATACATCACCAAACCGCTCTGCACAGAAGCAAAACTTCTGATACCGCTATCGCCGCGTTCAAGTTCTTGCGTCATCAATCCGTACGCAACGTTGTTCAAATCCGAACCGCCGTATTTTTGCGGAAGCGTAGGACCAAACATTCCCAATTCCGCCATTTTCGGTACGAGTTCAAGTGGAAATTTTCCTTCACGGCAGCATTTTTCGATTATCGGAAGAACGTTATCATCAACAAATTCGCGCACGGTATCGCGTACGAGAATTTCTTCGGATGAAAGGAGACTTTCTATGTTGTAGTAATCAACGGGTTTTGTTTTTGGCATTGTTTTTTCTGTAGAAAAAGCGGTGATAAAATACGAAAATGTTAGAGGAAGGAATTTTGTTCACGGATTAAATTTCTTCCATAAAAGTTATCATTTGCGAAACCGTGAATGAATAATTTCCGTGAACTTGACGGCAATCGAAGAATACGGGTCAATCTCATTCGCAATAAAAATATCGCCGATGTGCCGCGCTGCTTCGCTCCACGATTGCTTGTGTTCGAGCATATCTATTTCCTGCTCGTACAGACTTTCCTCTTTTTTGAAAATCTTTTTGATGAATTTCTTTTTCATTCGTTCGGAAATCAACGCGCGAATGCCGTTTTGTGTTTCTATTTTCTTCACAACATTTTCACCCGAAACTTCAAACAACGGTCCCGCAGAATCATCATACAATGGTTTGTTTTTCGATGCTTCATTTGCTTTGTTCATCAACATCGAACGGGCGTGGTCTTGATTTTCACGAACATCTTCATCAAATTCTTCATTTGGAGGTTTGAGATTTGAGGTTTGAGGTTTCTTTAAAAGTGCGAGAACTTCTTCTTCTGTTGGCGAAGTTGAATACATTTCTTCCTCGAGTTCATTTATTTTTTCTTCAACAATTTCTTCTCGCGCAATAACCGGCGATTCATAAAATTGTTTCGGCTGTTCTTCGCGTTTAGAAATTATTGTCGCTGTCGGTTTCGCTACAAAACTTCCATTCTTCACATACACTTCTTCCAAATATTTTTGTAAATCATTGCTTGAACATTGTTCTGCATTTTCTCTTTCCGCTGCATCGTGGAGTCGCGAAGAAACAGAGGATAGATTTTTATCATCGAAAAATTTTATCAGCGCGGATGTAGAAATTGAAGATTGCGAATGAACTCCGCCGATGCTGAAGTAACGATACATTGGCTGTGTGAGTTCTGCAAGTTCTTTCACATTTCTTCTACGCGCATATTCGTAATCAAGATTTTGGAGCAACAACCGAAATTCTTCTTGCGAAAATTTTGTCATCTTGCTTTTTTCAATCACGCTTTTTGTGATTTCGCGAATGTACTCGTATTCATAAAACCCGTTGAGCAGTTCCATCAATTTTGGAGAATCAATCGTTTCGCGGCTGTTGAAAACAAAACTCGCCAACGTCCACTGCGGGCGAATAAGATAATTCAACATCAAATGAATTCCGTCATCAAGCGCATCGAGAAATTCTTTCCGCGAGAAAACATAATTCATCGTCAGAGATGATTGCAACTCGCGTTTTATTTTTTTTACACTCGGATGTTGGTACGGAAATCTGCTTGCGGCTTCTGTTTCTTTCCATTCACGGAAAAATTTTTCTTCCACTCCATGTCGAAAATAATGCTGAATGCTCGCGGGAATATCCGCTGCGAGAATTTCTTGCAACGTTACGCTTCCCCGCGAGCCGATGGTACGCGATTGCGTTATTGCCGAAAGTCGTTCGAGTTCTTGGTCAAACATAAATGTTTTTTAAAAAATAATTTTATAAATGTTACAAACTTAAAAATCCTAAATTCCAAAACACAAATAACAAACAAACCTCAAATTCTAATGCGCCAACAATTCAAGATGTTTTGTTGTTTTGAAGTCGCTCTTTGGAATTTATTTGTAATTTAGAATTTGTGTTTTTTGAATTTTAAAAAGAGTTACCCTTTCTTCATCAAATTCTTCACTCTATCAATTTCTTTTTTTGCCGAGGCTTTGAACATTGCGTCAATGCCCGGTCTATCAATGATTTGTTGATACATTTCCATCGCATTATCGAACTTGGAAAGTTTTTCGTACGATTGTCCCGCCATATACAATGATGTTGCCGTCCAATCAATTTTAGTTTTCTTCGTTACGAGGTACGGGACTTTCAAAAATTCCAAAATCGCTTGTTGATAATCGCCTTTGTAAAATTGCGCTTCGCCAATATCGTAACGCACTTCTGCCTCGATGTCGCTTCCGTAATCATCAAGGAGTTTTTGAAAATGAAGAATCGCTTGGTCGTAATATTCAAGCCGTGTATATAAAACGCCGATGTTAATTTTTTTGCTGAGAATTGATTCGTCATTCGGAAATGCCGCAATGAAGTCCCGCGTTGCTTTTAATGCCGCATCGTACAGCCGCAACGATTGAAACGCTTCTATCAAATTGCTCATTGCAAGCGGAAGAATGTCGCTCGCTTTTTCTTCGTACGTCAACACGCGCTGATATAATGTAATAGCAGAATCGAATTGTTCGTTGTTGTATGCAATGTTTCCCAGCGAAAGAATCGCGCGTGGAAGAATGTCGGCATCGGACGAAATAGAAATAACGCGACGATACATTTTTTCTGCAGAATCCGGCTTCTCCAGCGATTCATAAATTTTTCCTCGCCAATATAACGTACGAGCAACCGTTTCATCGTTTGTTTTCTTTGCAAGAATTCCATCCAGAATTTTCGATGCCGTTTGCAAATTACTTTGTCGCATAAAATATCGCGCGCGTTCAATTTCCAGTGAGGCGATTGTTATGCTATCGCTTGCAAATGTTTTTTTGAAATCATCGAACAACGGGTTTGCGCCGAGTAAATTATCCGAACGCAGTTTCGCGACAATGATTTTTTCTTGATAATATTTTTTCAGTGAATCGCTCGCCGCAGTTTTTTTCAATTCTTCATATTGTCGAATCGCCTCAACGTATTGCTCCGTTTCAAAAAGTAAATCAGCAATATTTTTCTGCGCGTTTCCTGTTGCTCCGAGTGCGCTGGCTTGACGAAAATACGCCGCCGCTAAATCGGAATTGCCCTCTTTCTTTTCCAAATTTCCCAGAGCAAAAAATACTTGTGCGGCATTGGAAGAATTATGGTCAAGCAAAAGCGCGGTTAGATAATGTTCTCGTGTTTTACTTGCATTATTTTCTGAAGAAAAAATCTCGCCAAGTTTATTATAGAGCGAGAATGAATTACCTTCGGTAAATAAATTTCTTTTCTGTTCATCAAACATTCTTTGCAGAAGAGAAATCGCTTCATCGTTTTTCTTTTCTCTCTGCAATGCTTCAAGCTCTAAACTATCTGAACTAACGGAATAATTCGTGTAGTAAAATTGCTCTCGAATATTTCTAAAAAGTTCATCGGCAGTTTTGTTGGAAGAAAAATTTTGTTCTTGAAGAAATACCAAACCTAATTCAAACATTGCTTGTGCAGAAAATTTTCCATTGGGAAATTTTTGCAACTCTTTTTCCCAAAACATTTTTGCCGAATCACCGTTGGCGTTCGATTTGTAAATTTCTCCTAAACGAAACAATGCTTCTTCCGCGCTTTCCGTTGTGGGAAATTGTTCTGCGACTTGCAAATATGTTTTTTTCGCCGTATCAATTTGTCCACTTTGTTCAAACGTTTTTGCTAATGAAAGAATTACTTCATCTTTTTTAGGAACTAACGGAAACGAAGCAAGTAAATTTTCTACAACGAGCGGCAATTCTTGTAGAGAAATCGTTTTCCTTCGAAGTAGAAATCGAGCGAATGCCGCTTCGTGTGCAAAACGATGAGAGGGAAACTGTTTTAGAAATTCTTCGTACAAAGAAATCGCATCCTTGCTCTCCGCTCCACGCTCCACGCTCCACGCTCGGAAAAACATTGCTTCTGCTTTTTTTTCACTCGCAAGTTCAGTCTTCAAAGCATTTTCAAATTGTTGCGCAGCGGCAGAATAATTTTTGAAATCGTTGAAATAAATTTCGCCAAGACGAAACGCAACAACGCCTTTATTTCCGCCGCCAATCGCATCGCCGACGAGTAAAGCAAGTTTTTCTACAGCAACGCGATAATCTTTTTGTAAATATGTTTGAATAAATTTTGCTCGTTGTTCTGCGCTGTCAATTAATTCACTTGAAGGAAATAGTTTCTTCATCGAAGAATATTTTACAATGGCTTTTTCGTATTCGTGAAGCGAATCATCGCATACGGCAATTGCAAAGAAAACGTCATCGGAAAAAGTGTGTTGGGGAAATTTCTCATCAAACAATGAAAATACTCTCCGCGCTTCTTCGTAATGTTCAGTGTGTTCCAGCAAGACTTTTCCCGCGCGGTATAATGCAACGGGAGAATTTATGTTATCATTACAAAGCGTGGCAAGTTGTTCGTACACATTTGCAGAAAGAGAAAAATCTTTATTCGCTTCCGCGCTTTCTGCAAAGTGTTTCAATGCGATTTTTTTCAGCGAATCATTCCCTTGCGTAATTGCTTTCTGAAAATATTCTTTCGCTTTGGAAAACTTTTTCCCTTTTGATGATGCAATTCCGGATTGAATCAAAACATTTGTTCTCAGTTCACTCGAAGGAAATTTTTGCAAGAATTGTTCGTAATACGCAAGCGCATTCGTTTCATCATCGAGCGCGAGAAAACTATTTCCCGTTTCAACCATCGCTTCCTCACCAACATCAATCGAATCTTTCATAGCTTTTTTGAAAAAATCAATCGCTTCCAAATATTTTTCTTTTTGCTGCGAAAGTTTTCCGAGTTCGAACTGTGCGCGATAAGCCGATGGCGACGTAGAAAATTTTTCTAACACCGCGCGAAACGATTTTTCTGCATCGTCGAACTTTGCGAGATGTATATTTAAATTTCCGAGTGCGAGCAATGCTTCTGCTTGAATGGATTTGTCGCCGCTTTCGTTCGCAATTTTTTGCAACTCACTTTCCGCCATACGCACATTTCCCGCATCAATGGAAAGCGAAACGAGCCGCAATCGCGCTTTTGGAAACGCTTTCGAGATTGCATAATCGCGTGTGATAGTTTTCAAAACGCGCTGCTCATTTTCCGTGTCGCCCAAACGCCGGTAACAGTTGCTTGCTTTCAATAACGCATCGGGGACTGCAGCGTCATTGGGAAAAAATACTTTCAATCGCTCGTACGCATTCGCCGCTTCTTTCACATTATTTGTGCGTTCAAACATTTCTGCAACATACATCCACGCTTGCGGCGCTTTGGGATTAGTGGAATTACTCAACGCAAAATTTTGAAATGTCGAACGCGCTTCGTCAAATTGTTTCAGTTGAATTTGGATTTGCCCAACGTAAAATTTTGCTTCAACAGCATTTGCCGACGAAGAATATTTTTCAGAAAAGCGTTTAAATTGCTCAAGAGCGAGGTCGTAACTCTTATCTTCGTAGAGTTTAACTGCGAGTTTGAATTCGGCGTTCTCCTGCGCATCCTGACCGGGCGCAACGAGTGAAAACGAAAAGAGAAAAAGGAAAAAATATACGAGAGGAAGTTTCATAATTGCGGGCAAAATTACAAAAACATAACGGCTTTCTAAAACACGCGAGGTTTGATTCGCGATTTATTTTGTATTTTCTCCGCCGAAATGAAATCGCAACCGCTCATATCCATTATTCTATGCACGTTCAATCGCAAACATCTCGTTGAACGCGCGATTCATTCTGTATTTGAGCAAACGTATTCGAATTGGGAATTGCTCATTATTGACGATGGAAGCACGGACGGTTCGGAAAAAATTTTACTTCCGTTGGTAAAAAAAGATAAGAGAATAATTTATACTCGCCACGCGAACAAAGGACTTGCATTATCGCGAAATATTGGTTTGCAATTATCGAAAGGAAAATACATTTGCTTTCTCGATTCCGATGATGAATATGAACCGAATCACATTGTGAAACGGCTTTCGTTTCTCGAAGAAAATTCTCTTGATGGAATTTTCGGAGGAATGAAAATCGTTGGGCCGAAAGAAAAACATTTTGTTCCCGACGCTATGAATCCGAAAAAGAAAATTCATATTTCAAAATGTCATTCTGCGGGAACGCTGTTTGTGAAAAGAAAATGCCTTGTTGCACTCAAAGGATTTCGGAACATTTCTTTCGCGGAAGACTTCGATTTGATTGCGCGATTGCAAAAAAAATATATCGTGAAGCGGGTTTCGTTTCCAACGTACATTTATCACGTTGATTCTGATAATCGGCTGTGCGATTTGTTTGAAGAAAAAGGCGAGAAAGGAATTTTACAATTTCGCAACTCGTAACTTGTTTTCAACTTCTTCAATAATTATTTTCGCATCATCAATCGGGTTTTCGGAAAACGGAACTGAAAATTGCTGATTTACTTTTGTCGTTAATCGCATTGCCGCGTCTCGTGATTCTTCAGAAAAAGAAACATCGGTTTGCAAACTCTTCAATTGATTCATCGCATCATTTCCCCATTTCTTTTCCGGAAAATATTCGAGGAGGTACGTAATTGCAATTCCACACGCACGACGGGCGCACACACGAACCATTCCCTCGTTACCGATTGATACGGCGTGTTTCGCCGTGGTAAATTCTTTTTCGATAAGCGAGACGACTTCTTCGTTTGTTTTCATTTACGGAATAAAAAAAGAGTATCCTTTGCAAAATACTCTTTAGGGTAAAATCAAAAATGTTATTTCGGACTCCATTTTATCTCTTCGCGCCCTTCTAATTTATTTGCCCACCGCGCAAGGACAAAGAGAAAATCGGAAAGCCGGTTGATAAAAATTACAGGTATGTCGCCAATGGATTCTTCTTTGGACAATTGAACCACTACTCGTTCTGCGCGGCGACAAATAGTCCGGGTAAAATGTAGATAGGAAGCAACGCCCGTGCCTCCCGGGAGAATAAAACTTTTTAACGGCTCGAGTTGGGGTTCGATGGAGTCAATATATTTTTCCAACTGCTCAACATCTTCCGTCGAGATTCGGTGAATTTTCGTTGTTGCATCAAGCGGCGTTGCTAAATCTGCTCCGAGAACAAATAAAACCTCTTGTAACTCTTCCAGAATTCCATCCAACTCTTCGGGAGGCCACATTGAACGACAAATCCCGAT
This sequence comes from Ignavibacteriales bacterium, assembly GCA_018335975.1. Classification (GTDB taxonomy): domain Bacteria; phylum Bacteroidota; class Ignavibacteria; order UBA10030; family F1-140-MAGs086; genus JAGXRH01. The sequence goes on along the minus strand of JAGXRH010000024.1, from coordinate 81,023 downwards.
GACGGAATTTAACTCATCCACCGTACCGTAGGCTTCGATACGAAGTGTTGATTTAGAAACACGCTTCCCTCCATACAGCGACGTCTCTCCTTTGTCACCGGTTTTTGTGTAAATCTTCATTTAGGTTGGAGGTTGTTGGTTGGGGGTTGGAGGAAATAAAACAAACCTCAAAGCACCAACCACAAACCGAACTGTTTACTTTGCGATAGTAGAATACTCGTAATAATAATGCGCGGAGGTTTTAATTCCACCAAAAAAATTATCGAGAGAAATAAATTCGTTTGGAGCGTGGGCATTCTCATCGGGCAAACCAAAACCGAGAAGAACGGTATCGAGTCCGAGAATTTTTTTGAAATTGGTTACAATGGGAATTGAACCCCCTTCCCGCTGGTATAATGGTTTCTTCCCAAAACCTTTTTCGAGCGCAATAACTGCCGCACGAACACCGGGCGAATCAATGGGGGTAATTGCCGCTTCCCCTCCGTGTAAATAGGTAACTTTTACCTGAACAGTTTTCGGCGCTATCTTTTTAATATGTTTCCCAAACAGGGTCGCGATTTTTTCTGCTGATTGATTTGGAACAAGGCGCATCGAAATTTTTGCATACGCTTTCCCGGGAAGAACAGTCTTTGCCCCTTCGCCGGTATATCCGCCCCATATTCCGTTGCACTCTAATGTTGGACGAGCCCATCGTCGTTCGAGCGTTGTGAACCCCTTTTCGCCATATAACTCTTTCACGCCAAGAAACTTTGCATATTGGCTATCTTTAAAAGGAAGTTTTGCAAACGAATTTCTCTCTGCTTTCGACAGTTTGAGAACATCATCATAAAAACCGGGAATAGTTACGCGTCCATTTTTATCGTGCAACGATGCTATGATTTCTGACAATGCCTGAATCGGATTATGCACAGACCCGCCAAAAACGCCGCTGTGCAAATCGGTGTTCGGTCCGGTAACTTCTATTTCGCAATATGCAAGTCCTCGTAATCCGTAGCAAATGGTCGGTACACCGTGCGCAAACATTGAAGTATCGGAAATCAAAACAACATCGGCGGCAAGTTTTTTCTTATTCGCAGAAACAAATGCATCGAGATTCGGACTCCCCACTTCTTCTTCCCCTTCGATAATCACTTTGAGATTTAAAGGAAGTTTGCCTTCATTTTTCAGTACTGCTTCAATCGCTTTCAAATGAATGAACACTTGACCTTTATCATCGGCAGAACCGCGTGCAAAGAGTTTTCCTTCTCGAACACTCGCTTCGAAGGGGGGCGATTTCCATTCATTCACGGGGTCTTCCGGCTGTACATCGTAATGGCCGTATAACAGTATCGTCGGTTTCCCGGGGGCATGCAACCAATCTGCATACACAACAGGGTGACCAGCAGTCGGAGCGATGCTAACATTTTCCATCCCAATCGCTTTGAATTGATTAGCAACCCACTGAGAGCACCGAAGAACTTCGCCTTTTCTGTTTGGCTGCGAACTTACGCTGGGAATGCGGAGAAATTCAGCGACCTCTTTGAGGTAACGCTCTTTATTCGATTCGATATATTGTAATGTTTGTTGCATGTTCGGTCTCGTATAATTATTTTTCGAATAGTGCGTTCACCGGAACAATTTTTATCGCACCTTTATTGATGTTCAGGAGATGGTTGACGATATCTTTGTCTTCCTCCAGTATCGCGTCGGGAACTTTGGAAGCATATTTAATCGGAGATTCTGCGTTGGTGAGAATCTTCTCTTTTAACTCATTTGCATTTCCCGCAACGATCGCTACTTTTGCATTTTTGAATTGGAGATGTTTTTTTATAACATCGTTGACATCTTTCACGGTCATTGACTTTAATTCTTTTTCTAATCTGTCAACAAAAAATTCCGTGTTGTAAAATTTGGAATCGAGTTCAAATCCTAATCTCCTGTTTTGTGTTTGCACCCAGAGTTTGGAATAGTTCATCAGAAAATCACGCGTGGTTTCAAATTGTTCTTTCGTCAAACCATTTTCGCACAATTTTTTCAACTCGCGTATTGCTTCGCGTAAACTGAAATGTGCATCTTCCGGTTTTGTCGGGCGAATCCAGATGCTGAAAAATTGTTGGCGACGCGGTACGCACGGAAGCATAAAGCGTGTTCCTCCATCTTGAATAAAATTTTCTGCATACGAATAATCTCCGTAATTAATTCCCCGCTCACCGCGGATTTTATTCATCAGCACGCCATTAAATGTTCGGTGTTCCCCGAAGTACGAATTGGCAACCATCAACGCATAAAAATCTTTATCTGCTCTTGTAACAGAAACGGGAAAGCCAACGGAAATTGCCGTGGCGATGGATTGTTTATCAACGATGGTAACTTCCAAATCGTTGATTGGGTTAGCTTTCGGAAGTTCTACGACGTTATTTTTACCTTCGGGAAGTGAAGCAAAATCTTTTTTCATCCTCTCAAGCAGTCCCTTCGAGTAACCGCCGGCAATGCCGATTGTTAAATTTGCCTGCGTGTAATTTGTTTTGTAAAACACTTTGATATCCTCGAGCGTTGTTGCTGTAATTCCTTGCACGGTTCCAACATTCGTCCATCCATACGGGTGATTTTCGTACAACATTCCTTGCATTGCTTGTTTTCCGAGTTCTTCGTCGTTCGTGCCGCGTAACGTTGTTTTCAGGTAATTCATCCCGTCTTCCTTCAAGCGGTTGTAATCTTCTACGTCGAAACGGGGATGGAGAATCAAATCGGAAAATATTTTATAAAAATTATCCAGATGGTCACGATGGGTTTCTCCGATGAAGGTGGTTACTTCTTTATCCGCAACAACATCAATTTGCGTTGCCCAAGGATACAGTTTATCAATCACTTGTTTGTACGTGAGCTCCTGCGTTCCGCCTTGCGCTATCAAATATGCAGTAAAGGCGTTGATCCCTTCCTTGCCTTTAACATCATTGATGCTTCCTGTGCGAAACTGGATGCGGAAGGTAATAATCGGAGATTTCTCGCTACGCATTTCCACAATGCGCATCGAGCTTGAGAGTGCTGTTGACATAAATAAAAATATGGTAAGAAGAAAAATTGTCGTTTTCATTTGGAATCCTCCTGCGTCAGCGTGAGTATGGTTCGGTTTTCTTTGGTGAAATATTTTTTCGCCACGGTCATAATATCTTCGGCGGAAACTTTGGCGTACATCTGATAGATACGATTGATGCTTTCGTGGTCGCCAGTGATTTGCAAATAATTCCCGACGGTAACGGCAACGGCGTCGGCATTATTTAATCCCATCGCAAATTGGTACTTCATATGCGATTTTACGTTCGCAAGTTGTTCTGCGGAAACGGGTTTTGTTTTGGCTTCATCCAGTGCAGCATAAATTGCGTTCTGTACTTTTTCTATGTTCGTTTTGTCCTTTATGCGGGAAAGAACGACGAACAGCCACGGGTCGCGGTGATTTTGATAACTGCCGTCCACAAAATCCACAAGTTGTTCTTCAACCACTAATTTTTGAAACAGAGAAGAGCTTTCGGAAAAATACAACTGCGAGAGAACATCGAGCGCAGGAATATCCACTTCTCTGTCGTTGAATGCAGGAACGTGATAACCAATCGCAAGCATCGGTAACGTTGGAGTTTTCCACGTCATCGAAATTACTTTCTCTGCTGTTTGCGGCGGCTCTTGCGGAACTTCGGGACGTTTCGCCGTTCCCCGTTTCCAATCGCCATAATATTTTTTCGTCAGGTCAACCAATTTCGTTTGGTCGAAATCGCCAACAACAACCAAAAAACAATTATCGGGGCGATACCATCTATCAAAAAATTGCAAACTGTAATTATACTGGTTCGGCATATCTTTTATATCGTCTAAAAAACCGATGGTCGTATGTTTATACGTGTGTGTGGTAAACGCCGCATCTTGTAATTTTTCAAACATCGAAAGCATCGGGTTGGAATAACTCTTATTGTATTCCCCCATAATTGCTCCCGCTTCGGTCTTGAAATCTTCTTCGGCGTATTTCAAATTTTTGAACCGGTCGCTTTCAATATCCATAATCGTTTCCAGCGCGGAGGAACTTGCAACAAGGTGATACGCCGTCCAATCGTCGTCGGTAAAGGCGTTTGCGTCGCTGCCGAGTTTTTTCACCGCATCATTATATGCATGCGCGGAATATTTTTCGGTTCCGCGAAACATCATATGCTCAAAGAAATGCGCGAAACCGGACTTTCCGATTTCCACTTCATTGCGGGAACCGGTACGCACCACCGTGTAATACGCAACAATTCCCGGGCTTTCGTACGGAATTGAAATGAGCGTCAAACCGTTTTCTAAAACGACTTTGTTGACGGGATACGGAAAAATTTTGCTCTCATCGGAAGCATAGGTTGTTACGAACATAAACAGAAAAGACAAAAATAAAAGTGAAGATTTCAATCGAAACATATCAGTCTCCATAAATAAAAAAATAATTTGGGGCGAAAAGATACAAAAATGTAATTTGAATGAGAAGGTGCGTCGAAGTTATTCTTTGCTTTCGGGAAATGCGCCGGTTTTCAAATATACTTCGAGCATTTCTTTTGAAAACATTGCCGGATGACCGCCCCAAACCACATTGCCTTTTTTATCAATGACGAACATATTGGGAATGGAAGAAACTCCGTATGCGCTGAAGGTTTTATCCTGATTATCGAGCGCAATAGATGCTTTCATTTTATTTTTTGCAAGAAAGGGTTCCACGACCTCTTTCTTTTCATCGGAGAGCGAAAGGAAAATGACGCTGTCGCTTTTGAATTGGTCCACGAGTTCATTCATATGCGGAATGATTCTTCTGCACGGTCCGCACCACGTCGCCCAGAACTCGAGCACGAGCGTTTTTCCTTCGTAGAAATTTTTTCCTTTAGCGGCTTTTACTTCACCTTGCAACCATTGGGCAATTTCAACCTTCGGCGCTTTTGCAGATTCTTCTTTCTCTCCCGAAAAAGAAACGTTGGTGAGGAGAAAGAGAAATATTATTGAAACGATGAATATTGATTTTTTCATAATTGATTTTCCTGCTTAAATAAAAATGCGGGGAAAAGATAGTGAAATTGTCAGAGAAGAAAAGATACGGCGGTGGGTATTTCTTCTGCGCGTATCTGTTTAAGAATTCGCTTTCACAACCTTTTCGATATCTGCGGTCAATTTTTCCCAATCTGCATATAACCAACTGACATCCTCGCTGAGTTTTTTGAATTCCGTGGTTACAGATTTCACCTGTTCCGCATTTGTATAAAAATTCGGGTCGCTCATCAGTTTCTCACATTCGCTTTTTCTTTCTTCCTTCGTTTCAAGTTCCTTTTCTACTTTGTGCAACTTTTCTTTCAGCGTTTTTGTGAATTTTGAAATCCGCTGGCGTTCTTCCGCTTCCGCACGTTTCATTTCATTCGTCCGCGCTCGAGATTGGTTTTGTGATTGCGGTTTTACGTTCGCTTGTTCAATTTCTTTTTTCTTTGCCGCGAGATATTCCGAAACATTTCCGATGTATGTTTTTGCTGAGTGGTTTTTCACTTCCACAACTTTATTGACAATCGTGTCAAGAAAATGTCTGTCGTGTGAAACGATGATGTACGTTCCGTCAAATTTTTCCAGCGCATCCTGCAATATTTTTTTGGAACGCATATCTAAATGATTGGTCGGTTCGTCCATCACCAATAAATTCGCGGGTGAAAGCAACATTCTTGCCAACGCCAAACGACTTTTTTCTCCGCCGCTTAACACACGAACTTTTTTCATTACATCATCACCGCGAAATAAAAAACTTCCGAGAAGTGTTTGCAATCGTGTTCTCGATTCGCCGGAGGAAAGTTCTGCCGCGCTTTCATACACCGTTTTGTTTCCATCGAGTTCATCCGCTTGATGTTGGGCGAAATAGGCAATGGCTGCATTGTAACCAACGATGCGTTCGCCGGAAGTTAATTTTTCCACTCCCGCAATTATTTTGGAAAGTGTTGATTTTCCCGCGCCATTCACCCCGACGAAGGCAATTCTATCGCCGCGTTCAACCATAAAATTTAAATTCGTAAGAACGAGATTATCGCCATACTTCTTTGAAATACTTTTCAACTCCATTACCACCTTCCCCGATGGCGGCGGTGAGGGAAAATGAAATCGTATTCCGCTTTCTTCATCTTCAATTTCGATGCGTTCCACTTTATCCAATTGTTTGATGCGGCTTTGCACCTGTCGTGCTTTCGTTGCTTTGTACCGGAATCGTTCGATGAATTGTTCGGTTTGTTTTATTTGCGACTGTTGATTTTTGAACGCGGCAACGACCAACGCTTTTCGCGCAACTGATTCCGTTTCGTAAAAAGAATAATTGCCGGAATACTCTTCAAAGTTTCCATTCACGATTGCAAGCGTTCGTTTCGTCATATTATCGAGAAATGCGCGGTCGTGGGAAATTAACACTATCGCGCCTTCATACGAACGCAAGTAATTTTCCAACCATTCCAGCGATTCAATATCGAGATGATTTGTCGGTTCATCAAGAAGAAGTAGCGAAGGATTTTTCAATAAAAGTTTTGCGAGAGAAATTCGCATTTGCCAACCGCCGCTGAACTCATTGCAATCGCGCCCGAAATCTTCAACGGAAAAACCAAGCCCCATCAATACTTTTTCCGTTTTGGAACGAATACGAAATGCGTCGAGCGCTTCGAGTTTGTGTTGAAATTCTCCTTGCAATTCAATCAAATCGTTGAACTCCGGATTTTCGTGCGATGTGTTTTGCAGTTGCAGATGTATTTCTTCTAAATCGCTTTCGATTTTTTTTACATCATCAAAAGCGGATTCGGTTTCTTCAATTAAACTTCGTCCTTCGAGATGTTCGGTTTCTTGCTGCAAATAACCGATGGAAACGTACTTCGCTTTTTGTACAATGCCGGAATCCGGTTCTTGCTTTCCGATAAGAATTTTCATCAGCGTTGTTTTGCCCGCGCCGTTTGAACCGACTAAACCGATTCTGTCGTTCGCGTTGATGTAAAACGAAACGTCTTCAAATAAATATTCGCCGCCGAATTGTATGGAAATGTTTTGGAGGGATATCAAGTAATTTTAGATTTTATATTTAAGATTTTAGATTGGAAAGTTTATTCACTTGGCATTATTGGTATTATTGAAATTGGAATCTGTTCAATCACAATAATCCCAAGTGAATTATATTGTTGTAAAATTTGGCGGTGTAATGTATGTGAGCATTTGAATTTTGTCCACCATCGTTCGTTGAAATTTGCGAGCGTCGTTTTCATCTTTGTAAAAGCCATACATCGCCGAACCGCTTCCCGAAAGCGAAACGTATTCTGCGCCGGAAAGATAAAATCCTTTCCGCAAATCTCTGATGAGTGGAAATTGTTCGAAGATGGGTTCTTCAAAATCGTTATCCAAATGCTCGCGCAGTTGTTCCATATCGTGAATGTTTTCCAACAAAATTTCTTTGATGGATTTTTTGTAATCATCTTTCACTCGCACGTGTTGATACGCCCATTTCGTAAATATTTGTTCGTTGGGAAAAAGTACAACAATCCAATACGGAACGGTAAACGGAAAATATTCCAACACTTCGCCGCGTCCGGTTGCATACGCAGTTCCATCGAGTAAAAAATACGGAACATCGGAACCAAGTTTGAGCGCGAGTTCACGAAGTTTTAAAAACGGAACGGGAATTTTCCACAACTCGGAAAGCGCGAGAAGAACCGTTGCCGCATCGGAACTTCCACCGCCAAGTCCTGCGCCAACAGGAATTATTTTATTGAGTTTTATATCAACGCCGCGATGTATGTTTGTTTCTTGTTGAAATAACATCGCCGCTTGCACGCAGAGATTTCCTGCGTCAAGCGGAATGTTTTCATTGGCGCACGAAATAGAAATTCCTGCATCACACGCCGTCAATTCAATTTCATCAAACAAATTGATGCGATGAAAAACTGTTTCAATGTCGTGAAAGCCATCGGCACGTTTTCTGAGAACACGAAGACCGAGATTGATTTTAGCGTACGCGCGGAGGAGCAAGAGAGATGTTAAGTTATCTAAATGATACGAAACGCCATTGTAGTTCCGTCATCAAAGGTTGTGAATTCAATATCGTCATTGGTTTTGTATTTAGCTTGTACATATTGCAATTTTTCTTTTAACGCAGTTAATGAGGTTTCAGTCATTGTTTTATAAATATCTGCGGATGCGCCTTGGAAGATTTCTACTTTACCTCTTTTGGAAAATCTCGGAAGTCTAAAATCATTCCCCTTGAAATTTTTTGTTTTCGGTTGCCAATAAGAGACCCAACGACCAATGAAATTTCTGTTGTCAACGGTTATAGTAATTATTCGTTCTAACATCTTTTGAGATTCTCTTGACCGCAACTCATGCTTTAATAATTTTTCACCGAACTCTTGAACTTGCGCAATATCCTTTTTAATAAGAAGTTTTCTTGATTGCATGTAAAGCACCCTACCTAATTGTGAGTTACCAATATACTGTGCTATCCTCGCCAAGTGTCTTAATCGGTAAATTATTTTTGCCTCTTCCGTGAATTCATTTTCAAAGCCATGAAATTTTGGGTCGGCTAATATTATTCTCGGCTCTTGATTTGAATATCCTAAGTGAGCTGAAACAATCAATTCTACATCGTATGATTCATTTCGATTATGCATTTCATTTTTTTTATCTAATCCATTTCCAATTTGCTCGTTTTGTTTTTTACGATGTTTAGTTCCCTTAAACTCGTAAACATAGTTCTGGCCAGGATTTGTCGCCCGATAATCAAATTTCATCCCATGACCTAGAATTGGTTCTAATGTGTCCCAATCAACATTGAATAGTTTGTTTGCGATTAAGCAGCCGAAACCGATGCCAATTTCATTGCTTGTGTTTGTCTGAAGGTCAGAACCAATATTGATAATCGTCTTGTAACCAAGATGCTCTCCTTCAAAATCCAGGAGATGCAGAAATTTATATGCAGAGTTTATGCACTCGTCTTGATAGTTTGCCGGAAGTGATGCAGTCTTTGAACCAATAGCATGTAAAAGTTCTCGTGCTGAAATTTCAAAACCAGTCTGTTGTAAATTCGCTATTTGTGGGTAAGGTGTGTCATTGGGAAATGTATTCAACCTAATCTCAACAGGAATTGTAAATGTCGTTTCCAGTAACTTATTTAGTTCTTGTTGCGTCATTTTTTAATGTTCACTTGTTAAAACCACAACACACTACCTCAAATAATACTTCAACGGGTTCGGAACAACGCTGCACTCTTCGGCAACACGATTGCCGCTCACTTTTCCTTCGTCGCGGAGTTTATACATTCGCGGAACAATTTTATCGCGAAGTTCCGGCGGCGTCATCGGGTTGAGATAAATTCCCGTTCCCCCTTCAAATCCCGCGGGAATATTGACGCGCAGTTTAATCAACACGTGCCACGGCATTTTGTAAATCGAATCGAACGGCGTGTAATACCATTCCTCATTGCACGAAACCTGACTTCCCAATGCCGCGTGAATCGAATGCACCAAATCACTCACGCCGCGAACTTCTTCAGGAGTTTGGTCGAACGGATTTCCCGCAACGGAACGCGAGTACACTTCAATCGTCGGAAAACGGTGACCGATGCCGATAAACGCAATAGCAAATTCATTTTCCGCAAAGACTAAATTATGATGCGCGGCAAAATTTACTCCGAACTCGTTAAATACATTCGGGTCTTCGCGCACCATTTTCGTTTGATGCTGCAACGAAGAGCCCCATTCATCGAGCGCGACAAGTTGTTTGTGCAAATGGTCGAACGATGCGCCTGCAGGACGAAGCCAGTTTTGAAACACGCTGATGTACCGCACATACCGATTGTTTGCAATGATATCGCGCATCGCTTCAATCGTAAACGTGAAGTAGTGATAATGTTCTTCCGGTGTCATTTCTCCCGATGAAAAAAGCTGGTAATCGAATTCTGCATCTCGGATGTAATGTTGTCCTGCAATAATTAAATCGTGTCCGCCGCCGAAAAATGCATCTGCGAGTTGTAATTTTTCATCGCCGGGAATTGCGGCAATTTCATCATCGGTTTTTCCCGTTTGCTTCAATTTGTAATTGAGAATGTTGAGCAAATGATTTTTTCCCAATCCGTTTTTGATGTACGCATCGCGCCACTGCAACAATTCATCGTTCATCCGATAGTCGAAATTTTTCTTCCAGTAATCGAGCGTAACGATTTCAAATAAATTCGGCGTACGGCGGAACAATGCTTCGCTCGAAAAATATTCCGGCGCGGAAAGATGTTTGATGGAAAGATACTTTCCCTCTTGCATAATCATCCGCGCTTTTTCCGGCGGAGTTTCAAAATAGCGCGCGGCGCAAAAACTGCAATAATCTTCCGGCGAATGAAGGTCAACCTTTTTTGAAGTTGTTGGAACGCCGTTCGTAATCGGTTTATTGCTGCGCCCCGGCACAGACCACACTTCCGCGCCGGTGAACGGATTGACTTGTTTCACCGTTCCGTCTTGCATTGTTATGTAAAAATTTTCGTGCTGCATTGAAATTCCGTTTCGGGTTTAGAGTTTCAAGTTGTAAGTTGGAATCGTAAATCGCAATTCGTAAATCGTAATTCGTAAATATATTACTGTTTCGGCATCGGCGGAGGAAGCGCAAAGGCAATACTCTCCGCTTGAAAATTACCGTCGCGATGGGAGTGGTCGCAGAATGGTTTTGTTTTACTGAGCCCGCAGCGACAAAGAGAAATGCGCGTGCGTTCACCGATATCGAATTTGTTTCCTTTGTCGTCGAAGAGTTCAAACTCTCCTTCGGCTTTGATGCTACCGTTGGATTTGATAATAATTTTTGTTGGCATAAATGTTGTTGAATGAATAATAATCGCCGTGAAATAAAATTTCGGGCAAAAAGATACGAAGGAAGAAATTGCAAATTAAATGAGCGGAAAATTCTTTCCCTCTCATTTTTTCGTTACAGAGTCGGGAGGAAGGTGGAAAATGTAACCGGAAAGGTATTCCACCATTTGTTCGCGGTCGAAAATTTCTGCTTGCAGGAGGTCGCGGAGGGAAAGTATTCCGAGCAACGATTCGCCGGAAACAACAGGAAGATGGCGACAGTTTGCCGATTTCATTTTCACCAAACACGCTTCTTCGCTTTCATTTGCATCGGCTATGATGAGGTCTTTCGTCATTACGCTCTCCACGCGTACTGTTTTGGGATTGAGTTCTTTCGTTACAACACGCGTAATAATATCGCGTTCGGAAAAAATTCCTACGAGCCGTGTTCCGTCGAGAATAGGAATTGCGCCGATATTTTTTTCCGCCATAATTTGTGCGGCTTCAAAAACAGTGGCGTCCCGCTGCAATACAATGACAGGACGATTTTGAATTAAACTTTTTACAGTAGCCATCGTGGGTTTCTTTCTATAAATTTTATGTGTTCAAAAGTAAAAATATTTTAGCCGAAATCAAATTTTCTACTCTTCAGAAATTATCGCTTCCGCTTCAATCTCAACAAGCATTTCCGGTAGAATCAATTTGCTCACTTCCATCATCGAGGTTGCGGGACGAATATTGCCGAAAAATTCTCCGTGCGCTTTCCCAACTCTCTCCCATTGTGTTCCGGACGAAATGTTTTGGTGCTCCATTATATTATTCTCCAAACCAATTCTGAAAACGAGTCCGTTCGAAAAGTTTCTTTCCTTCAATTCCATCTGATGAAGGAGGATGAAGAGTAAACTTTGGTCCTTCGGGTGAAAGTAAGTATGCTTCAGCGGATGCGGCTTGTTCGTTTCCCGCGTCAATAAAACACGTTCCTCTCCCTTCGTAGTTCGCACGTGATTCGCCGTTGAATTCTGCAAGAATATTTTTTGCTACTACCTTTGCTTGTTCCTCTGCAAACACTCCGGCTTTGGGGTGTGGATTTCCGTTTGGAAGTTTAAACATTGCACAATCGCCGACAGCAAAAATATTTTCGACTGAAGTTTTCATCGTGTGAACATCGGTAAAAACAAATCCGCTTGCGTCAGTTAATCCGGCATCGCGCACAACTTTTGGGGATTGATGTGGAAACATCGCACCAAGAATATCAAAAGAAATTTCTGCGTTGTTTTCAAAATGAATTTTCTTCTGCGCGGAATCGAACTTCATTGGTTTATGCAAGGGGAAATATTCAATGCGTCGCTCGCGTAACATTTGCACAACCTGTTCGCCGACAATTTTTCCAGCAACAGGCATTGGCTGTGGTTCCGGTGTTGTTACGACGATGCGAATATTTTTTCTCACGCCACGTTTTGATAACAAGTCGTCAATAAGAAAAGCATATTCGTACGGTGCGGGCGGACATTTGAACGGAACGGAAGAAATACAAATACCAATCGTTCCTTCAGTTATGGTATGAAGCGCAGATTTCAACTGAAGAACGGAGTTTGCATCGCATAAATTATATGAACATTCAGAAAGCCCGTGAATGCGTTCGGGTGCAAGTTCCGCTCCGAGGGCAAGAACGAGATAATCGTAACTCAATGTTTGCGATGTTGTTTGAACAAAATTTTCTTTCGCGTTGATAGCAATGATTTCCTCGCAGACAAATTGTACGTATTTCGCTTTCAGTGAAGAATAACTCCGCGTTCCTTCATCAACCGTTCTTCGTCCCATCATTGCCCACTGCGTCGAAAATCCCATTGAGAATGTTGGGCTCTTATCAATCAGTGTAACTCCGGTTTTTTTTTCTTTTGCAAGAATATCGAGTTCGGATGCGAGCGTTAAACCGCCAAAGCCCGCGCCGAGAATGAGAATTTTTTTCATAGAAGTACACCTTTCATAACTGTTACTGTTTGTCCGCTAAGTTTTACGCGGTTACCATCAACGTTTACTTTTACAATTCCACCACGCGACGATGCTTGATACCCAATCATTTCCGTTTTGTGCAATTTGTTTTTCCAATATACTGCAAGGCAACAATGCGCAGAGCCGGTTACGGGGTCTTCGTCAATTCCATATTGCGGGGCAAAATAGCGTGAGACGAAATCGTATTCATTTGTATCGGATGTTGCGGTAACTATTGCGCCGCGACCGGGAATTTTTCCGAGTGAAACAAAATCGGGTTTTAAATTTCTTACAACTTCTTCGGATTCTACTTCGACGATATAATCGAATACGCTTTTACCAATATAGATTGCTTTTGTTCTCAATGCGCTTGCCAGTTCCGGGAAGGAAAGTAATTCTTCATTTTCAAGTGCGGGAAAATCAAGTTCAATCCATACGCCGTTTTTCATTGCCGTCAGTAATCCGCTTTGGGTATGAAAAATTGCTTTCTCACTCAGTTGCAAATGTTCTTCTTCCCACAAAATATGCGCGCTTGCAAGAGTTGCGTGTCCGCATAATTCAACTTCCATCGTTGGCGTGAACCAGCGAAGATTATAACCATCATTTTGTTTTACAAGAAATGCCGTTTCAGAAAGATTCATTTCGCGCGCAACGTCTTGCATCCATTGTTCTTCGCGCGGTAAATTTAAAATGCAAACGCCAGCAGGATTTCCTTTGAATGGAATATTGGTAAAGGAATCTACTTGAAATATTTTTTGCGACATTTTTCTATTCAACGACAACGGCAGTCCCGCTCACGCTGACCATCAGCATACTGTCGGAAATAGTTTCGTAATCGAGGTCAACGCCGATGACCGCATTAGCACCGAGATGTTGCGCTTGCATTTCCATTTCTTGAATCGCGATGTCTTTGGCTTTCCGAAGTTCTGTTTCGTACGCGCCGGCACGCCCACCAACAATATCGCGAATGTTCGCAAAAAAATCTTTGAAAATGTTTACGCCGAGAATTGCTTCGCCGGTTACAATGGAAATGTATTTGGTAATTTTCTTTCCTTCGAGGGTATTGGTTGTTACGATAAGCATAGATTTATTCTTTCCGTTAAAAGTTAAAATTTTTTTTGTGGCACAATATAAAACCTTTCGGGAATTTTCTATAATTTCACGCTGAAAAATTATGAATGATGTAGAAGTAACAATAATCGGCGCCGGGGTTGTCGGGCTTGCAATCGCATCTCGATTATCGCAGAAAAGTTCGCGCGTTGCCGTGCTGGAAAAAAATGAAAAGTACGGAATGGAGACATCGAGTCGCAACAGCGAAGTAATCCACGCTGGAATTTACTATCCACCGGACTCGCTGAAAGCGAAACTTTGCGTCGAAGGAAAGAATGAATTGTACAGCATCTGTTTGGAAAACAACATAGCGCACAAACAAATTACTAAAATTATTATTGCAACTTCGGAATCCGAAATCCCAACACTAGAATTATTGTACCACAATGGAATGGCAAACGGTGTTGAATTGCAAATGCTTGATGCAAAGGAGACAAATAAACTGGAGCCAGATATCACGGCGGTCGCTTCTATTTTTTCGCCTTCTACCGGAATAATCAGCGTTCACGGGTTGATGGATTATTTTTTTCATTCGATAAAGAATAATGGCGCAACACTTCAGCACAATTGCGAGGTGGTTGGCATCGAAAAAATCTCTTCGGGCTACAAAATTTTTGTGAAGGAAAATGGAAATCGGTCTTCGTTCACGTCCGAAAAAATAATCAACGCCGCGGGATTATTTTCCGATAGAATTGCCGGAATGGCGGGTATTGATATTGACGGTGCAAAATATCGTCTCACGTATTGCAAAGGTTCGTACTTTGCTGTCACGCCTTCGAAAAGCAAACTCATTTCGCGGCTCGTGTATCCTGTGCCTCTGGTTGAAACGCTGGGAGTCCATGCATTGCTTGATTTGGGAGGGCGATTGAAATTCGGTCCCGACCTGGAATATCTTTCAAAGAATACTATTGGTTATACCGTTGATGAAAAAAAACGAAGCGATTTCTCCAAAGCAATTCAGCGAATGATTCCCTCCATTACTGAAGATGATATTTATCCCGATATGTCCGGTATTCGTCCGAAGTTACAAAAAATGGGGGAGCCGCAAAGAGATTTTGTGATTGTGCATGAAAAAGAACGGGGACTGGAGGGATTTATCAATTTAATCGGTATCGAATCGCCCGGATTATCATCATCGCCTGCCATTGCGCGGTACGTGGAGAAAATGATATTCTGATTTTTCTTTTCACAATCCCTTTGCAATTTTTGAAACAAATTTTTTAACAAATCATTACGTATGCCAACAAAGAAAACTTCTCAAACCACAAAACAAAAACCACAATTTATGTGCATCTATCTTTGCGAAAAATGCAAGATGGATTCCGGTTATACCGAACTTGACAAGCCCGTTTGTCGTTTTTGCGATAGACCAACGACAATGACTCTCGTCAGTAAAAAAGAGCTCTCTGCCGAAGTTCTCGCGGAGCGTTTGAAACAAACAACGGACAGAATGATGCAAAACCTGACCGGCGCGTATGAAGCATTCGACGAAGATGATTTTGAAAAAGATGAAGACTTCGACCCGGAGAAAACCCTGTTTGAATTAATGGCAAAAGCAAAAAAACTCCGGGACGCGGTACATAATTTGGATACCAAAGAATCAGAAAAAAAACAGGAAACGAAGAAAGGAATGGGAAAGCGGAAAGAATGATGCGGTTATTTATTCATCGTCTTCCTCATCGTTCTTGAATTCGTCCGGCATTATTGTTTCAAGAAGGTCAATCATACACATCGCATTCTCCTCATCACCCGCTTGTTGATATGCGCCGGCAAGATTTCGTAGCGAACGCGCAATCATCGTCGTTGCGTCGCACTGTAATTGCATAACGGTATCAAATGCCATCGGGGCGGCATTTTGGAAAACAAGAAAATCATCGCCGGTAACAAGCCGCCCGCCGTTGAAACAATCCACCAAAAATTTATTATGCTCGGTAGAGGCAATTGCAAGAAAGTGTCCGGGGAAATTACATCCTTCCACGCTCACGCCTAATCTGTACGCAACGAGAATGTACACACAGGCAAGACTTAACGGAATGCCACGTTGTTTTTCAATAACGTACACCAGATTACTGTTCAACGGATTGTAATAATCTTCTTCTGTTCCCTTCAGTTCTTTTTTTGAAAATAAAAAGTGTGCAAGCACGATGGGGTCATTGAAGGAAAAAGATTTTTTGTATTCTTCGGCGAGTACATCAAGCAACGATTCCAATTTGAGGGGATAATCTCTTCCGAGTTGAAACTCCGCGAGAAGTTGCATCACCGATTCCAGTTTCTTTTTATCCTCTTGCATCTCAGACCACGAAAGCCATTGTTCTTTCAGCCACGAACGATTGTATTCTCCCAATTGCTTCTGCAGTACATCCCGTTGCGGAGAGGAAAGTACTATTCGTTGTTTTGCAAGTTCATTCTCCAACGTAATTCCAAACGAAGCGAGCTCTTTGAAAACGTATTCATTCACGATTTCCGATTCGTCGTCAAGCAGATTTATCAAGTACGGTAGTTGTTTTGGGTCGTGCATACGGTTGGTGTATTGTTCTCTTCGCTAATTGAGTAATTGTTGAACAGGAAAAGAAACAAGAGTACTGTTTTAAAAGTTTCAGCGGGTCAATAACATTTTTGTCGTTGTGGTTTTCTGACCAACTTTAAGATGCGAAAAATATAATCCACTTGTCCCGGCGTATCGGGTTGCATCCCATTTAACCGAATAAACGCCCCGTTGTTGAAATTGATTGACGAGTGTCGCGATTTCGTTTCCGAGAATATCATACACCTTGAGCGTCGTGAATTGGGGCTCGTTGACGGTATATCGTATTGTCGTTGTTGGATTAAACGGGTTGGGATAATTCTCGAGCGTGATAAAAATATCCGGCAATACATTTTCTTCCTCATCAACATCGGTGAAAACGAGCGTGCCTCTTTTCAAAAAAATATCGGAAAATACCTGACCGCTTCGCGAGCCGGCAACATCGAACAGAACAGCAATGTCGCCGTTTCCTCTTGCGGCTACGGAAGATGAACCGCGCGTAATATACTGACCGCTGCTATCTTCAAACACAAGAATCGGCGCGCTGTAATTTCCGTTTTTCCCGTGGACAAGAAAAATTCCTTTCGCCGCGCTGCTTTGACTGTTCTGGTAGGTAACGTACAACTGTCCTTCGTCATCCACATCAAACGCCCGCCAATATGATGGAAAGCCAATGTTAGCGGGTGTAACCGGTTCGGGCGAAGACAAATTTCCTCCCGATGATTTCGACAATGTATAAATTCTCTTATCGGCAGCAGAACGATAGATAATATGCAAAGTGTTATGTTTATCAATCATCATATCGGGATACTCAACGTTCGAAGTGAGTCCCGTAGAAATTTCTACGAGCGTTCCATTTTCGTTGTTGAAATATTTCAGTGCACTCGTGCTTAAAGCACCATTGGTAGCAAAAACTATATGGACGTGATTGTTGGAATCTACCGCGACCTCGATATCATTTTCACTGCTTGCTTCCATTGCGCCAAGATTTATTACTGCTCCAAGAGTGTTCGTGATGAAATTATACGAGCGATAGAATGCAGAATCCTGTCCGGTTACAAACGTGAGATATACAAAATGCGCGAGACTATCTTTTCCAACGGCGATTGACGGTGTCGCCTTGTTCAATCCGCCAGCCGTAATCCAAACCGGGGTCGCAAACGTATCGGTTATGTTATTAGAATAGATAACCTGAAAATTATTATTTCCATCTCGTCGTTCCCAGCCGACGTGAACGTTTCCGCTTCCGTCGAAATCAAAGGTTGCGTAATTATCATCAATTGCATTATCGGAAAGTTGCGTTGTGTCAAAATGTCCGGGAATATTCGTTCGGTAAAATACTTCGCGGGTGTTGCTGTTTGTTCCGAGTTGGCGCGAATTGGCGATGTGCAATTTCCCGTTCGCATCGTGTTTTATCATACTGCGGTAATTATAAAAATCATCGCGGGCAATGGTATCTACCGGAAAGTTTAATGTTTGCGGATAAAGTTCATTCTGTATAAAGAGAATGAGCGAGAGGAAAAAGTAAATCCGTTTCATAGGAGGAAGTTGATTTTGTTTGTAATTTTCACGGGAGAAATTACAAATTTATCAATGAAACGGAAAGGATTGAGAAATTGAAAAAATTATTTTTTCTCGAACTTCAAGGAGGCGGAATTCATACAATACCGAAGTCCGGTTGGTTCGGGTCCGTCATCGAACAGGTGTCCTAAATGCGCGCCGCACTTTGCACACACCACTTCAGAGCGAACCATAAAATGACTCTTATCCGTTTTCGTGGAAACATTTTCATCGGCGACGGGCTTATAAAAACTTGGCCAGCCGGTTCCGGACTCAAATTTTGTTTCCGAGACGAACAAATCATTGCCGCAGCACACACATTTGTACGTTCCTTCTTCGTGATTGTTCCAATATTTACCGGAGAAAGCGCGTTCTGTTCCCGCTTTTCTTGTAACATAAAACTGCTCTTCCGTTAATTGTTCCTTCCATTCTTCGTCAGTTTTGGTAATTTTTTCAGTCATAATGAATTCTTTCTTTTCTGTTGAATAAACTTTTATTGTTGCTGAACTGTCTGCTGTTTTTTTGTCTGCGGTAAATCGGTTTTGTGTTCCTTGCATTTCATTCGTCTCGGAGTGTTCGTAATACACGATTATTCCAATAAGGGAAACGGCAAGGAAGAGAAAAATGAGTTTCATATAATTGTGGTCGGGTGAATGTTCCTGAATAATTTATCGTGATAAAAGATACGATTGCATAATCACAAGGAAGAAGAGATTTTCTCACAATTCTATCACTTTCCTTTTTCCGAGAACTATCCAGCGTGAGAGCGAGTAAAGTTTCTTGCGATATCGCGCAATAAACCGATAAAGCGCTTCCGAAATTATTGGAACCAGCGGAAGATGTT
Organism: Ignavibacteriales bacterium; assembly: GCA_018335975.1. GTDB lineage: Bacteria > Bacteroidota > Ignavibacteria > UBA10030 > F1-140-MAGs086 > JAGXRH01. Next base: position 62,176 of record JAGXRH010000024.1, on the reverse strand, counting down.
CGTAACACCACATCATCCATTGTTTGTTCGGAACCACTGCAAGCGATGTGAATACTGCTTTCGCGCCGCATAACACTTCTCCATCGGGCAGAACGAGCTGCACCGATTTCGTAAAATCGTTGTTCGGAATTTTGGGAAAGTCTGTCCGCGCTTCTTGAAATGGAGCATACGCAATTTTATCACCCGTAATTTCTTCCCATCGCCCAATCCATAGTTTGCAAAAACTACAATCACCGTCGTAGAGAAGAAGGGGAAGTGTTCGTACGTTGTTTTTCATAAATCAGCATTGACCGCCGCAACAAATTTTTCTAACTTCACTTCATCTAAAATTCCATTCGTTCGCACGCCGCTGCAAATATCCACGCCAAACGGCAACACGGTTTCAATTGCTTCGCGGATATTTTCTGGACTCAATCCCCCCGCAAGAAATATGGGAACATTTACACTCGTCCGAAGTTTTCTACTGATGTTCCAGTTATGTGTTCGTCCCGTACCGCCAAGTTCTTTCACGTGCAAATTAGGATTTCCGGAATCGAGAAGAATTGCATCTATGTAATGTTGAACTTCTTTCGCTTCGTCAATTGCTGTTTCATCGCGAACGTGAATGACTTGGACGAGCGATATTCCTGGAAGCGCGTCTCGTATTTTTTTATATTCCCCAAAAGGAATTGCATCAACAAACTGAATCGTGTTTGTTCTGCAACGGTTATGTTGAGAAATTATTTCTTCGGCATTCGTTAAACTGGTGAGAAGAAATGTTGCAATCGTTGGAGGAGTTGATTTCGCTATCTCTAAAATTTTTTCTTCGGAAATAACACCCGGTCCACTCGGCATTTTGGACACCAATCCCAACGCCGATGCGCCAAAAGTAATTGCAAGTTTCGCTTCATCAACATTTTGGATGCAGCAAATTTTGATTTTCGTTTTCAAGTACTATTTCTCAAACTCCATTTCTTCCAACGGCAATATCGGCATCGCTTCGCCGTTATGTTCTAACCGGAATTTGATTTGGTGAAGTACGTCGCTTTCGGGTTGCTGCGGAATCTGGATGCCAAAAATTTTCGGAACATAAATTCCCAAATCGAATAACTTCGGTTTCGGAAGTTCAACAATGGTAATATTTTGTTCTGTTGGAATTCCGGCTTTTTCTTTTGCAATGTTGATTGCGGTTTCTAATCCGCCGAGAACATCAACAAGCCCTCGTTCTTTTGCATCGCGACCTGTCCATACACGCCCTTGCCCGATTGAATCAATATACGTGGCATCTTTTTTTCTTCCGCTTGCAACCTTTCCGACAAATTCTTTATAAAATGTTTTGATGCCGCTTTCAATACGCGCACGTTCTTCGGTCGTTGCATTTCTATCGGGAATTAACGTACCAATGAACGGCGCAGACATTCCAAATCCAATATCTGCGTGTTTTCCCGCTTTCACAAAATCAGTGGAAATGCCGAGCGATTCTTTGAAGCTTGTATTATACATCCATCCGCCAATGACACCGATCGAGCCGGTAATCGTTGTTGGCGTTGAGACAATCGTATCGCCGTACATCGAAAGCCAGTACCCGCCTGAGGCTGCAACCGCGCTCTGAGAAATAATCACCGGCTTTTTCGCTTTGCACTTTTTCAACGCCTCGGCAATAATATCCGAAGCCATTCCGTCGCCACCGGGAGAATCTATGCGCAGGACGACGCCTTTAATTCGATTGTCATTTGTCGCACGTTCAACATCTTTTACTAATTGCCGCGCGGTGATTCCTTCATCCATTGCGCAAACTCCGAGCGCATAAATGACGGCAATCTTTGGCGGCTCTCCCCACGCATTATCGTGCGATAAACGAAACCGCGAAAGTTCTGTTGGCGCAATGAATTTTGTTTCTTCTTTTTCGATGTTCGCAACGATTTCTTTCAAGACATCCCATCGCGCGAGTGTATCCACAAGTTTATTTTCCAACGCTTCCTGCGGTGTGAAAATTATCATATTATCAACGAGGTTATTAAATGCTTCGGTGGAAATATTCCTTCCCTCGCAAATATCGTGTTGCGCGGTGCGGTAAAATTCATCCACGTACCGTTGCCGCTGTTCCCGGTCTCCTTCGCTCATTTTCTCCCGCGAGAAATTTTCCACCGCAGATTTATACTTAAAGAAACGCCATTCATCAAAACCGATTCCGAGTTTATCCAGCGTTCCTTTTATGAATGTTCTTCCCGCAACAAATCCCTCCAGCGTCAACACTCCCACGGGGTCGAGCACAATTTTATCCGCAACGGAGGCAAAATGATACTCGTTAATATCGGGTTTATCGAGGTAGATGATTATTTTTTTGCCGGTGGTTTTGAACTCCTTCAACTTCTCGCGGATTTCCCAAAGCATCGTTTTATGCGCGGACATTCCCGATGCGTTAATTACGATTCCGCGAACATTTTCATCTCCCTTCGCCGCATCAATCTTTCCAATAATATCAGAAAGTGTGTTTGAATCGTCGAAATAAGTATAACGCTGATGTTTGACAGGACCAAGAAGATTGAGTTCAAGGTATTTTTTTTGCGGCATAATCTTTGTTCCGAACAACGTTCTATCGTACGCGCCGAAGCGAAGCGAATACGTGTTCGAAGCGCGTTTCCCGTTGTTATCAAATTGTGTTTGCGTAGAAACTGCATCGGTGCCGAAGTTGACTTGAAAGCCAATCGAAAACGCTTTCGTATCAAAATACCGGGCGGTGAAACGAACACCATCAAGCAATTCCGTGGCAATTCCCGCGCTCCAGTTTCCGTTCTTCACACTTTGTTTTGTTTGCAACGTATAATCGGAAAACAGCGTAACTTTTTCATTCCCGAAAGGACGAATGCCGACATCAATAACGCCCTCTTTTGCATTGCTGCCAACCGCAAACGCTCCCACAAGTCCAACGGAAAGAAATTTATTCGGTCGAATCAACGAGCCGTACCGCCACACCCCTTTTCTTCTCAACGCCTTATTGTCGCCGCGTACCCAACTATATCCGATTCCACTACTCATACTTCTGTTTCCCCAACCCGCAGACAAACGATAATCGTTGAAAGTGCCGGCGGCATCTTTATTTTGAATAAGCCCGAAACCGAAATTCGGTACTGCGGTAAATAAACCCCAGCGATTGAACTTGCTCCATTTTCCTCCGACATCAGAAACGGACAGTTGGAAATCGGGGTGTTCAATATACTCAAGCAACGCGGGATTATCATATCCGTACAATCCGAATTTGAACGCGCCCGGAGACACGAATTGAAAATCCGATTGCGAATAATACGGCGATGCGAGTTGTGAAAAAAGATTTGTAGAAATGAATAAAGATAAAAAAAGAAATGCGAGCGTGGGTTTCATAATGTTCAAGTGTAATTGTAAAAATTTGTTCTCAATGTAAGAAATGCTTTTAAGAAAGTCAAGGTACGTCGTGGTGAGCGCAGTCAGACCACACCAATTTCTATAGGAGTGATGCCTCAACTTATTTCAGTTAGACTCGTAAACATTTGAAATTACGTCAATTATTTTAGGAAAGCGTAGTCTATTTTTCTTTTACAGACCTATCACACTCCCCGCGTTAACGGATGCCAGATAAATTTGTGCATTTGCAGTTGAAAACGAACCTTGAGCCGGTCGTGCAAAATCCACTCCGCAAGTTCTTGCAACGCAAGTTCACTAAAAGTTACTGACATCAGCACAGTAAGTTTTTCTGAAAGGTTGTGTTTTGCGATTATTTGTTTCGCCCAATCATAGTCCTCGCGCGTGCCGATGACAAATTTTATTTCATCGGAAGAAGTGGCGAGGTCAAGATTGCGCTCTTCGTTATGTTTCATCATCCCCGATGATGGAGTTTTTACATCAATGATTTTTTTCACGCGCAGGTCAACGCGATCCACAAGGATATGTCCGCCGGTTTCGAGCAACACTTCATAACCCGCATCGCAGAGTCGTTTCATCAATTCGTACACTTCTTCCTGTAATAACGGTTCGCCTCCCGTTATTTCAACAAGATTGCAGTTATACGAACGAATTTCTTCGACGATATTTTCCAGCGTTTGTTCTCCTCCTTCATAAAATGCGTATTCCGTATCGCAGTACGTGCATCGGAGGTTGCAAGCGGTGAGCCGTACAAACACGCACGGCAATCCCATCCGCGACGATTCGCCTTGAATGGAATAAAATATTTCGTTGATTCGGAGCATACGTAAATTGGAGAGAATAAATTTGCGAGCGAAAAATAACGAGGATGGAGGGGAAAAACAAAAAACTCCATCGCAAAAGGGTATGATAAAGGAACTATCTGATGGGAATCAAAGTAGAGAATATGAAAATCTGCGATGCATCCGTGAAAATTAGCGGTGAATATCTTGTAATGACAAACAAAAACATAATCAACAGCACGAAAATTGAAACTCTGTTGGGAGAAATGCCGCTTGCGGCATCGAACAAGGAATTTGTCTCTTGGAATTCACAAACAGAAAAGCATTGCCAACAGAATTGAAAGCGTAGAGGAAATTTTTCAACGCTTCGGCTGTTGAAAGCGGGAACAAACATTTTGATAAACTCCGCAAACAACTCGCAGAATATTTTGAAGGCAAACGGAAAAAGTTTTCTCTTCCGCTTGTTACTCCGGGAACAGAATTTCAACTGTGCGTGTGGAATGAATTGCAGAAAATTCCGTACGGCGCGACACGTTCATACAAACAACAAGTGCTCGCAATAAACAAACCGGAAGCTATTCGCGCAATCGGGCGGGCAAACGGAATGAATAGAATTTCTATCATCATTCCGTGTCATCGCGTGATTGGCGAAGATGGAAACTTAACCGGTTACGGCGGCGGATTGTGGAGAAAAAAATGGTTGCTGGAATTAGAGAAATTAACCGCGAATGTACACAAATGAAACACGGATTTACGCAGATATAATTCGTGCAAATCCGTGAAGCATCAACGAAAATTCGTGGTGAAATTATCTACTTCATCCATCCCGCCATTTTTGATTTTGTAAGTTTGCCTTTCTTCAACGCGTGCATTTTCATATAGTGAAACAATATCGGCGTTACCACGAGCACGTGAATTGTTGAGGTAATCAATCCGCCAATCAACGGCGCGGCGATGGGTTTCATCAAATCTGCGCCAACTCCTGTGCTCCACATTATCGGAAGCAAACCAATCAAACTTGTTCCCACCGTCATAATTTTCGGACGCAAACGCAACACAGAACCCTCAATCGTCGCTTCGGTTACATCTTCTGCGGTTATAATTCCGCGTTCTCCTTTTTCGTACGCGTGCAGTTTTCTATCGAGCGCTTCGTGCAAATACACAACCATTACCAAACCGGTTTCTACTGCAAGTCCGTACAGCGCAATAAAACCAACCCACACTGCGACAGAAAAATTATATCCCAAAATGTAAATAAGATACACGCCGCCAATGAGTGCAAACGGAACGGAAAGCATCACGACAAACGCTTCGGAAAATTCTTTCGTTACAAAATAGAGCATCAGAAAAATGAGAAAGAACACAATCGGCATCACGAGTTGCATCCGTTCTTTTGCGCGAAGTTGATTTTCCCATTGTCCGCTCCACGCAACATAATAGCCCGCAGGAAGTTTCAAATTCTTATCGAGTTTTTCTTTCGCTTCGTTTACAAAACTTCCCATATCACGCCCGCGCACATTGAGGAAAACGATGGAACGCAGCAAACTATTTTCACTTCCAATCATCGGAGGACCAGAAACTTGTTTTATTTCTGCGAGCATTGAAAGTGGAATGAATACGTATTTACGAGTTACGAGTTGCGAGTTACGAGTTTGTTCCACGCTCCCTGCTCCTTGCTCCATCCCCATTGACGATTGACTACTGACTACCGACTGCTGACCACTTTCTTCTTCATTCATCATTGCCGGAACGGGAACAAGTAATCGTTTCAACGCTTCAACATTATCGCGGTAATCTTTTGCGAATCGAACACGAATCGGAAATCGTTTTCGTCCTTCAACAGTTGTCGAAATATTTTCTCCGCCGATTGCCGTTTCGATGACATTCAAAACATCGCCGACATTGATTCCATATCGCGCAACTTTTTCCGGTTGAACATTGATATCGAGAAATTCTCCGCCGATAGTTCGTTCCGCATACAAATCCGCCGCGCCGGGAATTGTTTTCAGAATTTTTTCTGATTCAATTGCAAGCCGTTCGAGCGTATCAAGATTATCGCCAAAAACTTTTACGCCCAAATCCGTCCGCACTCCCGTCGAAAGCATATTGATGCGGTTGATAATCGGCTGCGTCCACCCGTTTCGCACACCGGGAATTTGCAACTTCGCATCCATCTCGCTGATTAATTTATCTTTCGTCATTCCTGCGCGCCATTTCTCTTTCGGTTTTAAAAGAATGATAGACTCAATCATACTTATCGGCGCGTTATCGGTAGCCGTTTCTGCTCGCCCGACTTTTCCGAGCACTTGCTCCACTTCCGGAATTTCTGAAATAATTTTATCCTGCACCTGTAAAATTCTTTTTGCTTCGGTAATCGAAACATTGGGAAGCGTAACCGGCATAAACAATAAACTTCCTTCATCGAGCGGCGGCATAAACTCCGAACCGATATTCGATATCATCGGAATCGTAATGAGAAGCGCAAGAACATTGAGCGCTATCGTTGTCTTCTTCCATTTTAAAACCCAATGAATAATCGGCGCGTAGAGCCAATTCAAAAATTTTGTAATCGGATTTTTGTTTTCGCTTCTGAATTTTCCGCGCGTCAACATCGTCATTAGCATTGGCACGAGTGTAATTGCGATAATGGCAGAGCCAAGCAGAACAAATGTTTTTGTGAACGCAAGCGGTTTGAAAAGTTTTCCTTCCTGTCCTTCGAGAAGAAACACCGGAAGAAACGACACCACCATAATTGCAACAGAATAAAAAATTGCAGGACCAACTTGTTTTGCGGAACGGATAGAAATTTCGATGTACTCTTCTTTCGTGAGCGTTCCCTTTTCTTCCTGAGCGCGAGCGACGTTGCGATACGCATTTTCGACAAGCACAATCGAAGCGTCAACAATCACTCCAATCGCAATTGCAATTCCTCCGAGCGACATTATATTGGAGGTGATGCCGAACTCTTTCATAAAAATAAATGCAATGAGAACCGCAACCGGAATTTCAATGATAACGCGAATGACGCTTCGCAAATGCAGAAGGAACATCAGCACAACTAAACTGACGACGATTCCTTCTTCAATGAGCGCGTCTTCAAGTGTGCCGATAGATTTGTCAATCAATTCCGAACGGTCGTACGCCATTTTTATTTCCACACCGCTCGGTAATCCTTTTTTGATTTCGGAAATTTTTTCTTTCACGCGGACGATAACGTCTTTTGCATTTTCGCCGTAACGCATTACAATAATTCCACCGACGACTTCTCCTTCACCATTCTTATCGAGCATACCGAGACGTAAATCACTTCCCATTTGCACTGTGCCGACATTCCGCACATAAATCGGAACACCATTATTTCCCGCTCCGATAACGACATTTTCAATATCCGCGACTGAACGCACGTAACTTTCACCGCGAACGTACATTGCAACATCGTTCTGCTCAATGATTTTTCCACCAACTTCACGATTCGTGTTTTTGATTGCATCAACAACCGACATATAATGCAAATCGTACGCAACGAGTTTGTTCGGGTCCAAATCAATTTGATATTGTTTTACAAAGCCGCCGATACTCGCAACTTCCGCAACACCGTGAACAGAATTCAGTTGATAACGAATATACCAATCCTGAATAGCGCGAAGTTCTGCAAGGTCGTGTTTGTTGCTTTCAACGGTGTACCAATACACGTGACCAACTCCCGTTCCGTCGGGACCAAGCGTTGGAACAACTCCGGCGGGAAGAAACGACGAAGCATAATTCAGTTTTTCGAGCACACGACTTCGCGCCCAATAAATATCGGCATCATCTTCAAAGATGACGAAGACAAATGACATTCCGAACATTGATTGCGCGCGGACTGCTCTCACTTTCGGAAGTCCTTGCAAATTGCTCATCAACGGAAACGTGATTTGGTCTTCCATAATTTTCGGCGAGCGTCCCATCCATTGCGTGAACACAATTACTTGGTTGTCGGACAAATCGGGAATTGCGTCAACGGGCGTATGTTTCACCGACCATATTCCCCATCCGATGATGAGCAAATAAAATACGATGACAACGAATTTATTACGAGCGGAGTAGTCTATTATTTTTTCAATCATAAAAGTTTTGTGTTTAAATTTTTGTTGTGCGAATAACGAATGGTTACGAATTTGCGAATATCAATCTAGCGATTCGTAAATTCGTACGTTTCGATATTCGCACAATTCACATCTTAAAATATTCTTCCCATCATCACCACCATCATCGCAAGCATTACAACTCCTCCGACTACCATTGTTGGCGTGAGTTCAAATCCGCTGCTGTGGTTTTGATGGCTTTCTCCCATTTCCATTGTTTCTAAAGTTTCAGAAAGAGTGATTGGCATTTTCAATAATGATTCATCAAGTTGTTCAACGACGAATGAGATGGTGAACTTTCCTTTCTCGTGCGGAATAAATTGGTAATCGTACATTTGTTTTTCAGAGGAAGAAAGAATTTCATCAACAAGTTTTTCTTTATTCTCATTTGCAACTTGTATTCTCACTTTTGCGTTTGTCCACAAAGAATCTTTGGAGGAAAATATTTTCAACGTGAAATTCGTTTCTTCGTGTTGCATCAAGTGAGGAAATTCTGCAACGATACGATAATCGCCAACGGTTACTTCTTTCACCGTCGGTTTCATATCGTGTTTATTTTGAGATTGAGAATCGTGTGAATCGCCCATCATTCCGCCGTGCATAAACATCATACAACCGGAGGAAAAAGTTGAAAGGAGAAGTGCTGTTATAAAAAATACATAGTTCTGTTTCATAAAGTACAATAAGATTAATGTTGATGATTATTATTTTCGTTTGGTTTTTGAGTTTCTTTTTTTTCACCGTGTTCTGCGTGTTCACTTGTTCCCATTCCCATTTGCAATTGACTTTCCGAATCGAGCAAATATCCGCCGCTTGTTACAATGGTTTCGCCGGGTTCAATTCCTGAAAGAATCTGAACATAATTTTCTGCCGAACCTCCAAGTTTCACAAAACGCGGTTCAAAAATTTTATCGCCTTTCTGAACATACACCACGTTACGATTTCCCGTTGATATTATTGCGCTTTGTGGAACGACAACTTCTTCTGCTAATTCAATTTTTATTGTTGCATTCATAAACAATTCAGTTTTTAGTTTTTCTTCTCTGTTTAGAAATTCAATCCGCACTCGCACTGTTCTTGCTGTTGCATCAATTGTTGGAGAAATGAAAATTATTTTTCCGATAAATTTTTCGTTCGGATATGCTTCGGTTGTTGCTTCAACTTCCTGTCCGATTTTTATGAATTGCATTTCTGTTTCGTAAACATCTGCTTGCACCCACACGTTTGATAAATCCACAACGTCATATAAATCTTCTCCCATTGCTGCGTAATGCTGCACGTGCAGTTCATTTTTAATTACCGTTCCGCTCACGGGAGAATACATGGTAAAAATATCTTTCACCTGTTTTGTTTTCTGCAATTCAGAAATTTCTTCTTCGGCAAATCCCCAGCGCAATAATTTTTGTTTCGCTTGTTGAAGAAGTGTTTGCGCATCGGATAAGTCAATTCCACTTTGTTGTACTTCTTCATTCGAGTTCAAGGCAAGTAAAAATTCTTTCTGCGCAGAAATTGCTTCTGGACTGTAAATATCAACGACAGGGTCACCAATCTTCACCTTTTGTCCGGTGTAGTTAATGTATTTTTTTTCTAATCGTCCGGGAAAACGCATACTGATATGCGCATAATTCGGTTCGGCGTAACTTATTTTTCCTGCGGCGCGAATTTCTTTTGTGAGTTTCATTTTTTCTGCAACCGTTGTCATAACATTTGCAAGAATTTGTTTTGCAGGAGAAATCGTAATTTCTCCAAGTGTTTTGTGTTCTTCGCGTGATTCGGTTTCTTCATCCTCCTGCGTTATTTCAACGAGTGACATATTACACACGGGACACACGCCGGGCTTATCACTTCGCACGGATGGATGCATCGGACAAATGAAATGTGTTTTTGCCTTTTGCTGATTGCGTTCTTCCATTTTTTCGCCCGATGCGGTTTCATTATTGGAAGAAGTACAATTCCAATTGAGAATTGTGATGGTTGTTGCGAAAAAAATCGCAACAAGTGTTTTTCTAAAAATATTTTTCATAAATAAATCTTTCATTTTAAAATTTTCACTTTTAGTTTTTAATTGCTGCTACGTTTTGGTATCCAACTTCTTTGTCGAGTTCGGCGTTCGTTTGTTCGAAATTCATTCGCAACATAAAATACATTTTCGTCAAATCCACCAGCGAACGGTACGAATCGAGTAACATCAGAAAATCCGTTTTCCCGTTTTGATATGCCGTTAAACTTGCATCGAGTGATTGCCGCGCTTGTGGTAGAATAATTGTTTGGTAGGTATTCAGTTGTTGTTTATACACCTGCGCTTTGTAGTATAAACTTTTGATATTCGAGAAAATCATATTGCGCGTTGATGTTAATTGTGAGTTGGCTTTGTCTATAAAAATATTCGCCTCTTCCACCTGTGCATCAACTTTTCCCTTCGTCCAAAGCGCAAACGGAAGCGTAATTCCCGCCGAAACCGACCAGCCATTAAATCCTGTCATCGGCGAATTATCGTACCGTAATCCAACTTTGAAATCGGGATAATATTCTAACTTCGCCATCGAAAGCATTGCGTTTCCTTCGTGAACTCCAAGTGAATCGTGTTTTAGCATTGGTCGAAGTTGTATTGCCAAATTCAAAACTTCTTCAAGTGTTGGGGAGAAAATTATTTCTTCGGGAATGAACGCATAATTCATCGTGTCTTTTTCGTTCCGATTGAGAATACTCATCAACATCGCTTTTGCGCTGAGTTCTTTTTGGCGCAGTTCCACTAGTTCATTATCGAGCATTGCGAGTTCCACTTTCACTTTGAAGATATCCTGCATTGCAGTTTCTCCTGTTGAGAATTTCGTTTGCGCGCTTTGCAAAAATTGATTCATCAAACGAATGTTTTCACGATTGAGCACCATCGCTTGTTGCACATACCACAAATCGAAATACGCCATTTTCAATTTTGCGACCACTTCATTTATTTTTTCGAGATGGTCATGATGAGCGTGTTCCGATTCTATGCGTGCGAGTTCACCCATCGTTTTGAGTTTTCCCGGATAGTGAAACATTTGCATCAATTCAAAACGTGAATACATTGCATCGCGAATGTTGAATCCCGGCATTTCTTCACGCATATATTGCAATTCGGGCGCGGTGAGAGTTTGGGCTTGCGGAATTTTTGTTTTCATCATATCCCATTCCAGTTGCGCGGATTGAATTTCGGGATTGTTTTGCAACGCTTCAACAATAAGAAATTGCAAATCAAGCGTTTGCGATTCGGGAAGAACAAGTGAATCTTGCTGACTTCTCGAAATCATTGCGAACGAAAAGAGAAGGATAAAAAAAATAGGTTTGAAAAATGTGTTCATATAATTTTCTCATAGTTTAAAATGTTTAAACGAAAATGTATTCCAATTGCAAATTCAACCTTGGCAACTGGAATCAAAAAATGTTTTGAAACGAATTCGAAAATTTAAAATCGAATTGTTATTTCAAAACAAATGAGAAAATTAAATACGGAGAATTGAGGTAAGTACATACTTCTCCACCGCTACGATGCTATTCGAAAGTGCGCGGAAGGAAAAAGTAAGAAAGGAATGAAATTGTGAGAAGATTGAACTGTTGATGGAAAGAACAAAAGAAGAAATTTCTTTCAGCGAAGGGATATGAAATTGAATTTCAACCACGGCTTGTTTTGTAGAAGTAGAGCCACCCACAAGTTTCGTTTCCATGCACGCTACATTATTTGATTTTAAAACAATCCCTGTGGATGTTTTAGACGGTGTATTGCACGATTTAGGCGATTTCATGTCTGCGCAACACGACGAATTTTCCATCTTGCACGTTGTCAAGAGCATTGTAAATCCGCTGTTGGAAAATAAAAACAGCAGGAGAATTACGCGCCAGAAAATAATATGTTTCGTTTTCAGTTTCATTTTTGTGAGGTTAAGATACAAAACAGCCGGAATCATTTCCAAGTTCCCTCAACGAAAAAAAATAAAAAACGGCGAACGCATCCGAACGCCGTTTCTTTCTTTTGGGGCGGTTGCTAATCTCTCTCTTCCCGATGCCGTTGACCTTTTTCGCGACGCATATCATCCATTGTCTCACGGACGCGTTCTCCAAACCTTCGTTGGAAAATATGGAGTTTTGCCATTTGCTCCGCGGTGAGAAGCGATTTGAGTTCCGCACGAAACGCCTTTCGGTGAGTGAGAAGTTTGGCTTCCACGTCGTACATATCGTCAAAAATATTCTCATACACTTTATCTGCTGTTTTTTGTTTGAGAAGTACTTCGAGAGTATCAACTAAGTCGGCGCGGCGTTTTTGTAAATCCTGCATTATTTTTTCGTGCTCATTGAACTTTGCAAAAAAACGAATCGCGTCGTCTTCCTTTAAGTCCAGAACCTCGATGAGTTTCAGTTTCCGAAATTGTTCAATCCGTTCCCGCCCGCGTGGTGGTCCTCCGGGAGGTTGTGCTATAACAACAAGCGGGAAAACGAAAAGGATAAAAGAAAAAATAATTTTGATGTGGTGATTTTTCATAGGAGTTTCTTTCTAATTTATTGTGGTGAAAAATTTTTCTCTAATTGAAGTGCAATTTGTTCTGCTTCCTCGTCGGTGCATTGCAGTAACGATGGTGCGTCGTCTGATTCTAATGAACGCAGGTAACGTTGGGCGTTTTGCGGGTTTTCGGCAACTAACGCTTCGACAACATTTTTGTCTTCCTGCGAAAGAATATCATGATGTTGAAGCACGGGGAGAGAATAATCTTCAGTCAACATTGTGCTGGCAAAATCCCGAAGTTCGTCGGTATCGCTCGATTGAATTATTCCTTCAACGGCGTTTTCAATCGTAAACGTTTGTTCAGAAGAAAATTTCGGACTGATAAAAAACAACACGAACAACGCAACGACCGGAGTAGCAATCTGGAAAATCCGCCAGTAATATTTTTGTTTTCTTTTTCGCTCAATACGTTGATGAATGTGTGGCAGCAAATTGGTAAAGTATTGTTGTGTCGGAACGTATTGTTTATCGTTATCAATCCGGGAAAATAACTGCTCCATCGCTTCTGCTTCGTTAGTACAGTTCTGACACGTCATAAGATGTTGCTGAATAATTATGTGACTCGTGTTATGTTCTTTCTCTTTGACCCAATCGGGCAAAAGAAGTTTGATTTCATTGCATTGCATATTCGAGATACTTTTGGATTTTTTTGAGTGCGTGAAAATAATTTGCTTTCAAACCACCAATAGAAATTTTTAGTTGTTTCGAAATTTCGTCATACGATAGTTCGTCGTAGTAACGCATTATGAAAACGAGTTTTTGTTGTTTCGGAAGTTTCTCTACTGCTTTTTCAATCATCGTTTTCATTTCTTTTTGTTCGAGCATTGCATCGGGAAGTGAGGATTCGTCTTTTATTTCAATTGCCTGTGCATCTTCGCTTTCATCGTCAATGCGGAAAAATTGCTTTACTTTCTTTCCGCGAATGTGATTCAGCGATATGTTTGTTGTTATTCTGTAAATCCACGTGTAAAATTCCGATTCTTGTCGAAAATTTTTCAGCGCACCGTACACTTTTACAAAAACATCTTGTGTAACATCGTCGGCATCGTCGTGGTCAATAACAATGCGGCGTGCAATCCAGTACACTTTTTCCTGATAGCGGCGCACAAGTTCATTGAAGCCAACAATATCACCGCGTTGAAATGCGGTAACTAATTCCGAATCGCTCGGTTTAGTTTTCGTTTGCAGTGTTTTTTCTTCGAGCAATGTGTTGGTTTGCGCCACAATTTATTTTCAAATTCCAGAAGTTAGACGAATCAAGTCGGGAGAAAGTTTAAACGGTTATAAAAAGAAAATGCCGAACTTAAAAAAATTCGGCATTGAGAAGAATGAAAGGATTGTTACGCAGCGACTTCACAATATTCTTTGAATGTTTCAATCAAATGGTCGGCTATCATTTGCGGCGGTCTTCCTTCTATCTGCCTGCGTTCGACTGCGTGCACAACTTTTCCGTCGCGCAGCAACCACATCGAGGGTGATGAAGGAGGAAATCCGGTAAAATATTTCCGCGCCTGAATAGTCGCTTCCACATCTTGTCCGGCAAATACTGTGAGGAGTTTATCGGGACGAATTGGTTGATTGAGTGCAAGTTTCAATGCCGGTCGCGCTGAGCCTGCGGAACATCCGCAAACGGAATTGACAAAAACAAATACTGTTCCTGTTGAGTTTTTTATTTCTTCGTCAACTGCGGCGGCAGTTTTTACTTCTTTAATACCGAGCGAGGCGACTTCGTTTCGCATCGGTTGGAGGAGTTCTTCTGGGTACATAGTTTTTTCTTTCGTGTTAAATTTTGGGAATGAAGATAACCATTTTCATTCATTAGCGAAAACAAAAATGCTTTAAGGTTTTTTTTGTAATTTTTCCCCGCTTTTAATCAACAAAAAGAAAAATGCAAGATTCACTACAATTTATTCTCGATGGAAAAATCGTTTCGCTCGATTTTCAAAATTCTGAAATCAAACCGACGACGACAGTTTTAAATTATCTTCGTGATTTACCAACGCACAAAGGAGTGAAAGAAGGTTGCGCTGAAGGTGATTGCGGAGCGTGTACTGTTGTACTTGGCGAATGTTCGAGCGATGGAAAAGTTAAATACAAATCAGTTGATTCGTGTTTAGTGTTTCTTCCGATGCTACACGGAAAGCAACTTATAACAGTGGAAAATTTGAAATCTGAAAATGGCGAACTTCATCCAACACAAACTGCTATGATTGAAACAGGTGGAAGTCAATGCGGATTTTGCACGCCGGGAATTATGATGTCGTTGTTTTCCTTATACAAGAATAAAAACAATCCTACGCGAAATGAAATTGACGATTCACTGACCGGAAATCTTTGTCGTTGTACGGGTTATAAGCCGATTATTGAAGCCGCATCTAAATCGTGTGTGAATGAAACGAAAGATAATTTTACAAATCACGAACAACAAACCGCGAAACTTCTCAAATCAATTTCAAACGAATCAATTCACCTTCTCCATACGGAGTCCTTCGGACAAACAAAGAAACAAAATTATTTTCAACCAAGAAGTTTGAATGAAGCAATTGAATTGAAAAATAATTTTCCCAATGCGATTGTGATTAACGGGGCGACTGATGTTGCATTGCGAGTAACGAAGAAACACGAACTCTTGAAAGAGATAATTGATTTATCGCGCGTTGAAGAATTGAAAACATTTTCTGAAAATAAAAATGAAGCGAGAATTGGTTCAGGAATTTGTTTGGAAGATGTAAAACAAAAAATCGAAAAGGATTTTCCCGCATTGTTTGAAATGCTTGCCGTGTTTGGTTCACAGCAAATCCGAAATCTTGCAACACTCGGTGGAAATTTTGGAACCGCTTCTCCGATTGGCGATACGCTTCCCGTGTTAATGGCGTATAATGCAAAAACAGTATTGCAAAGCATAAACGGAAAACGAGAAGTCGCTCTCGACGATTATTTTATTGGTTATAGAAAAACATTGCGTAAAGAAAATGAATTGATTACTTCTGTCGTCATTCCAAAACTTAAAAATGGAGTGAAAGTAAAATCATATAAAGTTTCCAAGCGCAAAGATTTAGATATTTCTACATTGAGCGGAGGATTTCGTTTGGAGTTAAACAGAAACAACGAAGTGAAAGAAATAAAATTATGTTTTGGTGGAATGGCAGAACGAACGAAACGCGCAACAAACACCGAGCAATTTCTTCTCAACAAAAAATGGGAAAGAAAAATTATTGAACAAGCAATGACAATTCTCGAAAAGGAATTTACACCAATCTCCGATGCACGCTCCAGCGCAGAGTTTAGAACAATTGCATCAAGGAATTTACTCTTAAAATTTTACAACGACACAAATCAATGAATAATGAGGAATGAGGAATGAAAAATACTTTTTATATAAATAAATTTTTCCGCCATGTCATTCTGAGCAAAGCGAAGAATCTTCTCAGAAAATTTCGCTTCGCTCAATATGGCAAACTTTTGCTTGCTACTATGTTTTTACTAGGAAGCTGTTCAAAACAACCCGAACAAAAAGCAGAAACACGCACAACACAACAAGTTCAACAACAAACAAATTTACCAGCCGTGGTGGGCGAGCAAACGAACAAACCAACAAACGAAATAACAAAAACCGTTGACCCAACAACACTCGCTGATACCGTTGAACTCACAACCTTAAAACAATGGCCCACGCCAACAAAACAAATTCCTCCGGTGTTTCCCGAACACGCGCGAATGAACGGAATAAAAGCGGAGGTAATGTTGAAAGTGTTAATCGGTATTGACGGACATCCGCGCGCAATAGAAGTGACGCGGGTAAAAACCACAAGCATATATGATTCTATCAATGTGGAATTGTACCGCGAGTACGAAGAACAATTTAAGCAGCCATCCATTGACGCGGTAATGTTGTGGCAATTTACGCAGCCGCTCAAACCCAGCGGCGAAGCGGCAAATGTATGGGTAAATCTTCCGTTGCAGTATAATTTGACGAGATAAATTTTGACCACGAATTACACGGATACTTAGCGAATGTTCACAGATGAATTCGTGCAAATCCGTGTTTCATTCGTGACATTCGTGGTGAATAAATAAATTTATGAAACCAACAGAAATAAACGACAGAAAATATTTTCAAGAATATCATAAACGCATTGGAAAAAATGTTGAAGCGTTGTGGAAGAATGCTGATTTAAAAAATGGGAAAGTAGAATTGATGTATCACATCATTTCATCAGCAGTGTATTCATCGAACATTGAGGGAAATCCGCTGGACTTAAATTCGTATATGAATTTTCGATTGGCGAAACGAAAAGCGACGAAAATGGAAAAAGAAATTAAAGATTTGGAACAAGCATACGAGTTTGCAAAGGTACATGCTTTTTCAGAAAAGAATTTTTTACAAGCACACGAAAAACTTTCCGCAACGTATTTAATAAAAAGCAAACGAGGGAAATATCGAACGGGAAAAATTGGCGTATTTAGCGAGAGTGGTTTAGTGTATCTCGCAGTTGAACCGGAGCTTGTGAAAAAGGAAATGAAATTGTTTTTCGCTTCTCTGAAAAAAATATTGAAAGAGAAATTGAATACAGAGAAAGCATTTTACTTTGCCTCACTATATCACTTGAAGTTTGTTCACATTCATCCATTTGCAGATGGCAACGGGCGAGCCGCGCGATTATTGGAAAAATGGTTTCTCGCAAAATTTCTTGGAGTTAATGCGTGGAAAATTTCTTCCGAACAATTTTACAAAGAGCATCAGCAAGAATATTACAACAACATCAATCTCGGTGTAAATTACTACGAACTAAATTACGACAAGTGTTTGCCGTTTTTAGAAATGTTACCGAAAGCGTTGAAGAAAAATTAACTTAGTGGACCTTCGTGCTCTTCGTGTCTTAG
Source organism: Ignavibacteriales bacterium (assembly GCA_018335975.1). Lineage (GTDB taxonomy): Bacteria > Bacteroidota > Ignavibacteria > UBA10030 > F1-140-MAGs086 > JAGXRH01. The sequence goes on along the minus strand of JAGXRH010000024.1, from coordinate 44,471 downwards.
TGGTAAAAAATAAAACCACGTAGGCGCTTAGAACACAAAGAAACACTGAGATGAAATACAGCATACAAAACCTATGAAACAAGCTCCTTTCCCCCACGAATCCGCATCGCTTCACGTTTCCGGCGAGGCAATTTACATTGATGATATGCTTGTCAATCAACAATTGTTAGTTGGTCGCGTTGTATATTCTCCGCACGCACACGCAAAAATAATTTCGTTTGATGTGAATGAAGCAAAAAAAGTTTCCGGTGTTCACGCGGTGTTGTGTTACAAAGATATTCCCAGCCATAATCAAATGGGACCGGTTATTCACGATGAAGTTTGTCTTGCGGACTTGTCCGCCGAGGCGGGAAATGAAGTTGTGTGCGTTGGGCAAGCAATATTTCTTATCGCCGCAGAAACGGAAGAACAATGTTTGGAAGCGGAGAAAAAAATAAAAGTTGAATATGAACTTCTCGAACCGATTCTTACAATCGAAGATGCGATGAAAAATAATTCTCTTCTTGGCGCACCAATGAAAATTGAGAGAGGTGACAGTAGGACAATTTTGAAAATTGTCCAACACAAAATTTCCGGCGAATTACAAACCGGCGCGCAAGAGCATTGGTATCTCGAATCGCAAGTTGCGTTGTGCATTCCCGGCGAACACAATGAAATGAATGTCTTCAGCGGAACGCAGCATCCATCGGAAACACAAGCGTTGATTGCAGAAGTATTGGGCGTTGGAAAAAATGAAATCGTTGTTGAAGTGAGAAGAATGGGCGGCGCATTCGGTGGAAAAGAAACGCAAGGAAATCACGTAGCGTGTTGGTGCGCATTGCTTGCTCACGCGACAAAACGTCCCGTAAAAATTCGTCTCTTCCGCGATGATGATATGATAATCACGGGCAAACGTCATCGCTTTCTTTCAAACTATGAAATCGGTTTTGATGATGAAGGAAAAATTCTCGCCGCAAACATTGAGTTGAATGAAGATGGCGGTTGCGCAACGGATTTATCGTTTGCGATTTTACAGCGTGCGATGCTACACGTGGATAATGCGTATTACATTCCCAACATGCGCGTTGTGGGAAATGCGTGGAAAACAAATCTTCCATCGAATACAGCGTTTCGCGGATTCGGTGGTCCGCAAGGAATGGCAGTGATTGAAAATATTATTGATAGAGTTGCGCGGTATTTGAAAAAAGATTCTGCGGAAATTCGTTTCAAAAATTTTTATGGCTCGAATGAGTCCCTTCGGGAAATGGAAACGAACAACACAACGCATTACGGCGAAGTTGTCGAGAACAATCATCTCTTTACAATGTATGAGCAGTTGAAAAAATCTTCCGAATATGAACAGCGAAGAAAAGAAGTTGACGAGTTTAATTCGCACAATGAATTTTTCAAAAAAGGAATTGCATTTACGCCGGTGAAGTTTGGAATTTCTTTTACGACTTCGTTTTTGAATCAAGCCGGCGCGCTTGTGCTTGTGTATAAAGACGGAACAATTCTCGTCAATCACGGCGGAACGGAAATGGGACAAGGACTTCACACAAAAATGCAGCAAGTTGCGGCGGCGGAATTTGGCGTGCGTTTGGCGCGTGTGAAAGTTAATGCAACGAACACATCGAAAGTGCCGAACACATCTGCAACTGCGGCTTCTGCTGGCGCAGATTTAAATGGAATGGCAGTGAAAAATGCGATTGATATTTTGAAAGAACGCATTGCGAATGAACTTGCAAAATATTGGAATGAAAAAAATCCATCACTCTCCCAAAGGGATGGCTTCGCCACAACACTCCAACACTCCATCAAATTTGAAAATGATTTTATCTTCGATGAAAAAAATCCGGAAAGAAAAATTAAATTTGAAGATGCAATGCCGTTGATGAATTTGCGACAAGTTCCATTGAGTGCAACGGGATTTTACAAAACGCCGAACGTGCATTTCGATAAAGAAAAAGGAAGCGGAAAACCATTTCATTATTTTGCGTTTGGAATGTGTGTGAGTGAAGTTCTTGTTGATACACTCACGGGACAACACACAATTTTGCGCACGGATATTTTGCACGATGTCGGCGATTCACTCAATCCGCAAATTGATATCGGGCAAGTGGAAGGCGGTTACATTCAAGGTGTTGGCTGGTGCACAACGGAAGAAATAAAATGGGACGCGAAAGGAAATTTACTCACGCACTCGCCCGACACGTATAAAATTCCCGGCGTGCAAGATATTCCGAAAGATTTCCGAACGCAACTCTTGCAAAACGCGCCGAATGAAAACACGATTCGCAAAAGTAAAGCAGTTGCCGAGCCGCCGTTTATGCTTGCGCTTGCAACGTGGCTTGCAATCAAAGATGCAATTTCCGCCGTTGCAAATCACGAGTTTGAACCGGAATTTTCCTTGCCCGCAACAAATGAAGTAATTGTGCTTTCGGTAGAAAAGTTGCGCGAAGCGTTCAGAGAAAAAGAAAAAATGCGCGAGAATCTTTTACACGAAAAAGAATTTGTGAATGACGTGGAGTTTTGTCCCGAAGCGATTCCTTAGGAAGAATCCGAAGTGTTGAAGGTTTTATTTCAGAATGATGTTAGGTATATTTTCGCCGCGTAAATAAAAATGAAAGTAAAAGAAAGTAACATATACTCCGAACTCTACGGCAAAGATTTGTTTTCCATTCGTGAAGCAAGTTTGTGGGCGAGTGAATATTTGAAGAAGAACGTAACTGAATCCAATATTTCCTATCTAATTCAATACGGAAAAGTAAAGAAGATTGGGAAGAACGGTTCAACAGTTATCTCTCGAAATGATTTGAGAAATTATTACGAATCATTTCACGGCAAAAGAGAAGTTGATTGGAAAAGTAAACTCGGTGATGATTTGAATTGGCATTTGTCGTTTGAACAATACAAAGAATCCGATACGACGAAACACGTCCACCGACTTCATCCGTATAAAGGAAAATTTATTCCACAACTCGTAGAATATTTTTTGGATTCACACACGGACGAGTTTAAGAAACAAAATTATTTTCATAAAGGCGATATTATTCTTGACCCGTTTGCCGGAAGTGGAACAACATTAGTGCAAGCGAATGAATTAGGAATGCATGCTGTCGGAATTGATGTTTCTGCTTTCAATGTGTTGATTAGTAATGTAAAAATTACCTCGTACGATTTGAAAGATATTCATAACGAAATCGCAACGATAACAATAGCATTAAAACATTTTCTTGCGGATTCAAAAACAGTTGCGTTTGAACAAGTATTGTTAGAAAAGTTAGGAGAATTCAACACAAAATATTTCCCAAGTCCGGAATTTAAACGCAAAGTTCATTTAAAAGAAATTGACGAAGAAAAATACGGAGAAGAAAAAGCAAAAGAGTTTCTTCCCGTTTTCAAAAGGTTAGTGAAACAATTTGAAATTGAACTATTACAAAGAGATGCCGATGGTTTTCTTGATAAATGGTATTTGCAACACGTACGAAATGAAATAGAATTTGTTTTCAATCTTGTCAAGAAAATCAAAAATCAAAACACGAAAAAAATTGTATCTATAATTTTAAGCCGCACGATTCGTTCTTGTCGAGCAACAACACACGCAGATTTGGCAACGCTGAAAGAACCAATTGCATCAACATATTATTGCGCCAAACACGGAAAAGTTTGTAAACCGCTATTCTCGATTTTAAGTTGGTTGGAACGTTACAGCAAAGATACAATTCAGCGTTTGGAAAAGTTTGATTCGCTTCGCACAAATACATTTCAATACTGTTTGACGGGTGATTCGAGAACGATTGATATTTTCAAAGAGTTGGAAAAGAGAAATGTTGAGTTGTTCAAACTTGCGAAGAAGAAAAAAATCAACGGAATATTTTCAAGTCCGCCGTACGTTGGTTTGATTGATTACCACGAACAACACGCGTACGCTTATGATTTGTTTGGCTTTGAAAGAAAAGATGAATTGGAAATCGGCGCGATGGAAAAAGGAAACGGAAGAGAAGCAAGAAATTTATACGCAAAAGGAATTGCAGATGTTTTAAATAACTGCAAAAAGTTTTTGATTGATGATTACGATGTATTTTTAGTTGCGAACGATAAATACAATTTATATCCAACAATTGCAGAAAACGCTGGAATGAAAATCGTCAATCAGTTTAAACGCCCAGTGTTGAATAGAACGGAAAAAGATAAGGGAGCATATTCGGAAATAATTTTTCATTTGAAACAGAAATGATAGAAATAGAAAAACAAGAACTAATTTCATTAGAAGTTATAAGAACTCTAAAATCGAGATTTGAAAAATTTCCACAAGACTTTACTGATAATAGAAATGCGCCTTTTCACGAAGCATTTTTATCGGCATTTGCTGATAAATTAGATGGGCACGTAGAATCAATTCAAGTATTGATTAGTTTAAGTAGTTGGATGCATGGCCTAAATACAACCCTTGGGCAATCATTTTTTGAAAATGTTGCCCACATCTTATCCGACAGTGAAAAGAGAATTTTCAACGATTTGAAAATTTCTCAAAGCCAACAAACAATAATTGCTGATATAATTACTGCTTTGAAAAATGATAATAGAAAACCAAATTTGATTGCTGAAAATCGGCTTATATTTAGTAAAGGCAAAACAAGAATGAAACCAGTATCCGATTTTACTGTGGATAATTTTTATGAAGATTCAGCGTCAATTGTAGCAATTGAATTAAAAACTGTAGAACCCAATAGCGGCGTTTTCAAGGTTGAAAAGGAGAAAATTTTATCTGCTAAAGCTGCTTTGAAAAATGCTTTTCCTAATAAACAGATAAAGTATTATTTGGGTTTTCCTTTCGATCCTTTAAGCGATAGCCCAACCGAATATAATAAAGACGCATTCATGGAGCACGGAATCGATTTTACAAAATATTTTGCTCCTGAAGAAGTATTGCTTGCAGATGAGCTATGGAATTTTTTGTCTGACGATACAAATACAACGCAACAAATTTTAGACATTATTAATTCAATCGCTACATCCGAATTTTTAGATGAATATAACTTTATTAATGACTATCGAAACTTAGAAATTGATAAAGATAGATTTACAAACATACTTGAGAGATGGAAGTTGTTGTCTGAATTGAAAATTGCTGGAAATTTTGAGCAAATAAATTCTCTTGGGCAAACAATAAAAAACGTTTCAAAATACTTGAACCAAACGGTTTTTGACGCAGAGGGCAAATACAAGATTAACAGAAGTAAAAGACTAAGTGAATTGATAAATACATAGTAGAAGAACAATGAAAAAATATTTCCATGTTCAATATATACTCCGATATTACGAGCAGAAAGATTATGCATTTCAAATTATCAATGCTAAATCAGAAGATGAAGCATTAAAAAAGTTTGCTAAACTCTTTGGCATCAAAGAACCAAAACGTTTGAAAGAGCCAATGTTTAGGTGGGAAGATGGCGAATGGTTTGCTTCTTTCAAATGTATTAACGAGGTTAAAGAAATCGCTTGTCCAGATTGTAAAGGAACTGGAATAATTTATCTTCAATGATAATAATCCTATTCTCAAATGATAGATAAATTTACGACGGAATTCGGAAAAGATTTTTGTACTCCCGATGGAAAAATCAACTGGAAAAAATTAGTCGAATTCAATTCTTCAAAATAATAAACCACAATGGACATACTCAAAGAAACAACAATCGCCACAATAAAAAATTTACCCGATGGCTGTTCTGTTGACGACATTATGTATGAAATATACTTTGTTGGTCAAGTAGTGGATGGACTTAAAGATGCCAACGAGGGAAAAACCATCTCAACAGAAGAATTGCTCGATAAAGTTCAACAATGGAAAACTAATTAACACAAAAATTATGGTTACACTCAAAGAAAAATATGTAATTGACAAACAAGGGAATCGCACAAATGTAATGTTAGAAATTTCCGAGTATCACCAACTTCTCGAAGAGTTGGAAGAATTAGATTCGCTTCGCGCGTACGATGCTGCAAAAAATTCCGGCGACGAAATCATTCCATTCGAACAAGCAATTTCTGAAATAGAAAAAAGTCGCGCGTGAGTTATACAATCTCTATTCAGCGCACGGCACAAAAAGAATTATCACAATTGCCAGCGGATATGTACGAACGTATTCGCGATGAAATTCGGTTACTCGCAGAAAACCCAAGACCAATCGGTTGTCTTAAACTCAAAGGACGAGATGGCTGGCGCATTCGTGTTGGCGATTACCGAGTGATATATGAAATTGACGACAAGGAACAATCAATCCTCATCCGCAATGTCGGAGATAGAAAAGATATTTATCGTTAATAGTACAATAACCAATGTCCCATCAACCTCACTCTGAAAAAAAAATCAGCGCAGATACTTCATTTCGTTTGCGCAGTACGGAAATATCCCGCATTGAAGGATTCAGTGATGCAGTATTAGCATTTGCTGTAACGCTCCTTATTATCTCGCTCGAAGTTCCGACAACTTTTAACGAACTGCTGGAAAAAATGCACGGCTTTGCTGCGTTTGCCATAAGTTTTGCAATGCTTTTTTGGGTGTGGTTTAATCATTACACCTTTTGCCGCCGCTACGGATTGGAAAATTCAACAACGGCGTGGTTAACAGCAGCGATGTTATTTGTCGTTCTCTTTTATGTTTATCCGTTGAAATTTTTATTCACGTGGCTTGTTATCATTTACAGCGGAGGAAATCCTGTTACGCATTTGGAAGATGGTTCTATTGTCCGGATGGTTGGCGTAGGGCAAAATGTAACATTGATGATAGTGTACGGCATTGGATTTGTCGCGGTGTTCACAGTGTTTTTCTTTCTCTACCGTCACGCGTACAAGAGACGTGGGGAGTTGGAATTAAACGAACTCGAAATTCTTCTCACAAAAGGTAGTATTCAATCGTATATTATTCTCATTTGTATCGGAATGCTTTCGTTGCTTATCGCCGCGATTGGTCGCACAAATTTAGCATCGTTTCTTTCGGGAATTACGTACGCGCTGATTGGACCGGCAATGGCGATTCACGGCGCAATTATGGGAAAGAAAAAACGAACGTTACTGAAAAAAATGAGTAATAAAAAATAAGAGAGCGCTATTCTTAATTCCTAATTTTTCATTCTTCATTTAAATCTGTGCCAATCAAAAAAATTCTCACGCAAGGAAGATTTCCCGTAAAAATCTGGACGGATGATGTTGAGCAAGAAGCAGAACAACAACTTTTGCAACTTGCTTCACTTCCGTTTGTATTTAAACATATCGCGGTGATGCCGGATGTTCACGCGGGAAAGGGCTCAACGATTGGAACGGTGTACGCATCGAAGAACACGATTATTCCCGCCGCTGTTGGCGTTGATATTGGTTGCGGAATGGCGGCGGTGCAAACTCCATTTAAGGCGGAACGACTTGAAGGAAAACTTGCAAAACTTCGTCACTCGATTGAGCGTTCGATTCCCGTGGGATTTAGTCAGCACAGAAAACCAACGGAGCAATCACTGCAATGGAATGGCTGGAATGATTTTCAAAATTTACATCGCGGCGTTCACAAACTTCTCGGCAAAGCGCAACATCAACTCGGAACACTCGGCGGCGGAAATCATTTCATTGAAATTTGTTTGGATAAAGATGAAAACGTTTGGATTCTTCTTCACAGCGGAAGCAGAAACATCGGCAAAGAATTAGCGGATGTGCATATTGAAGTCGCGGAAAATTTGTTGAAGAAATATCATATCGAAGTTCCGCATCGTGACCTTTCGTATTTACCGATTGAAACGGAAGAGTGCAAACAATATTTTCATGATGTACTGTGGGCGCAATCGTATGCGTTGGAAAACAGAAACATTATGTTGCAACTTGCAATAAAAGATGTTCGTTATGAATTGAACAATGCAGAGCAATTTGAAATCGTGCGAATGGTAAATTGTCATCATAATTATGTAGCGCTGGAAAATCATTTCGGACACGAAGTTTGGGTAACGCGCAAAGGAGCGATTCGCGCGATGAAAGGCGATGATGGAATTATTCCCGGTTCGATGGGAACGAAATCGTACATCGTGAAAGGTTTGGGAAATCCCGATTCGTTTTGTTCAGCAAGTCACGGCGCGGGAAGAAGAATGTCCCGAACAAAAGCGCGCGCAACATTTACCGAACACGATTTGCTCGAACAAACAAAAGGCGTTGAGTGCCGCAAAGACAAAGGTGTGCTCGATGAAATTCCGCAAGCGTATAAAAACATTGACGAAGTAATCGAAAACCAAAATGATTTGGTGGAAGTGGTTACAACGTTAAAGCAAGTGATTTGTGTGAAGGGATGATTTGAAACTAACCGCGAATAACGCTGATACTGCACAGATATTCACGAATTGTCAGCGTACATTCGTGTTTCATCCGCGTCATCCGTGGTGAATATATAATTGAACAGAAAGAGTTTATATTGTTGCCCAAAAAATTTTTACGTTGAATGAAAATCCTTTTCCCCTATCTCAAACAATACTGGAAACTTGTAACACTCGCGCTATTTCTTGCCGCAGTGAATCAAACATTTTCACTTCTGGATCCACTCATTTTTAAGTACGTGATTGATGATTATGTTTCGCACTTCGATAAATTCACGAAATCAGAATTTTTCGAGGGAGTGGGAATGTTACTCCTTGCCGCGGTTGGCGTTGCATTCGTTTCGCGTGTTGCAAAAAATTTTCAGGATTACTACATCAATAATATTACGCAAAAACTCGGCGCGCAGATGTACGCTGACGGTTTGAAACATTCACTCGAACTTCCGTATTCAGTATTTGAAGATCAACGCAGCGGTGAAACACTCGGCAAATTGCAGAAAGTCCGCACCGATGTTGAAAAACTCATTTCCATATTTATCAATTTACTGTTTACAACCGTAGTTGGTGTTGTCTTTGTAACGGTGTACGCAATGAATATTCATTGGCTCGTTGCGCCGATTTATTTTGGAACGATTCCGATAATCGGCGGACTCAGTTCCGTGTTAAGTAAAAAAATAAAGAAAGTGCAAAAAATTATTGTTGCGGAAACAACAGCACTTGCCGGCTCAACAACGGAATCACTTCGCAACATTGAGTTAGTAAAAAGTTTAGGACTCGCACAGCAGGAAATTACGCGGCTTAATGCAACGACAGGAAAAATTTTACTTCTCGAATTAAAGAAAGTAAAATACATTCGCTCGCTCAGTTTTATTCAGGGAACGATGGTAAATTTTTTACGCACGAGTATTTTGTTCGTAATGCTGTATCTCATTTTCTCCCGCGAAATTACGTTTGGACAATTTTTCTCGCTGTGGATTTATTCGTTTTTCATTTTTGGTCCGATGCAGGAATTAGGAAACGTCATCAATGTTTACCGCGAAGCGGAAGTCTCGCTCAAAAATTTTGAAGACATTATGAACACACCGAAAGAATTAAAACCGATTTCTCCCGTCGCTATTGGTGAAATACAAACGCTTGCATTTGAAAATGTTTCGTTCAAACATCAAAGCGCAACAACGAAAGCGTTGGAAGAAATTTCATTTTCCGTTGCGCGTGGAGAAACGATTGCATTTGTTGGTCCATCGGGTTCGGGGAAAACAACGCTCGTGAAATTGCTGGTGGGATTATATCAAACGCAGGCAGGAAAGATTTTATACAATGAAGTTGAAAGCACGAGCGTGGATTTAGATTCGTTACGCGAGAGAATTGGTTTTGTTACACAGGACACGCAATTGTTTTCCGGAACAATTCGCGAAAATTTATTATTCGTCAATCCAAACGCAAGCGATAAAGAATGTTTGGAAGTATTGAACAAATCAGCGTGCCAAAGTTTGCTTGCACGTGCTGATAAAGGTTTGGATACGGTGATTGGCGAAGGAGGAGTAAAAGTTTCCGGCGGCGAAAAACAACGATTATCAATTGCACGCGCGTTACTGCGAAAACCAAATTTACTCGTATTCGATGAAGCAACATCCTCGCTCGATTCACTCACCGAAGAAGAAATTTCCGAAACGATTCGCGATGTTTCCAAAGTGAACGATGTAATTACCATTCTCATAGCGCATCGTCTTTCCACGATTATGCATGCGGATAATATTTTTGTTTTGGAAAAAGGAAATATTATAGAAAATGGAAAACATAACGAACTTCTCGAACAAAAAGGATTGTATTACGCAATGTGGAGACAGCAAATCGGAGAAAGAGAAAATACGATTTCAAAAGTCGCGCTTGCGGGAATGAAAAATGCAGGGAAGAATTGAGACATTTTTTGCCGCAAGCAAATATTATTGATGGGGAAATCGTAATAACACGCGACGAATCGCCGCATAAACTTCTTCTACAGAAATTTTCTCCAAACAATCGAAAGTTCCAATCGGGCAAATGTTCCCTCCATGAATTCCACAGGGGCGACACGATAATCCTTTCGTTTGAATAATAACATCGTTCTCTCCGTACGGAGCGAAACCAAATTCCGGAACCGTCGCCCCCCATATTGAAACAACCGGCGTTTTCGTTGCGACAGCGAGATGCATTGGTGCGCTGTCGTTGCACAAGAGTAATTGACTGCGATGAATTATTTCTGAAGATTGAAGGAGAGAAAATTTCCCCGCCGTGTTGAAAATATTTTTTGAAGAAACGGATAATTGAATTTCTTCACAAAGATGCTCATCATTTTTCCCTCCAATTAAAACTATCGAAATGTTTTCTTCTGTTATTTTTTTTGCAAGAACAACGAAATGCTCTTTCAGCCAACGCTTTGTATTCCAAACGCTTCCGGGCGCAAAAGAAATTATTTTTCTGTCGGAAGAAAATTTATTTTCTGAAATGAAAACGTCAACTATTTGTCTATCATTATCCGTCGGATAAAGAGAAGGAAAAATCTTTTTTTGATGCTGATACCCAAACGGAGAAAGAAGTTGCAAATTCCTTTCAACCTCGTGAATGGTTCGGTCGTACTTAATGACGTTTGTGTAAAGTGATTTCCCCCCACTCGTGTCAAACCCGATTCTTTTTGGAATAAAAGAAAAATATGCAAGCATCGCGCTTCTCAACGAACGATGAGGGATCAAAGCGACATCGTAATTTTTTTTCCGTAAGCGCGAAACCAAACGAAGAAAGCCAACGATTCCCGCATCTCCTGATTTCTTATCGTATGTAATTATTTCAGCGCCATCCGGGTGGTTGTTCAAAATATTTGCGCACGAAGGAATTACAACAACATCAATGAACGTTTCTCCGAAATATTTTTTGGCTTCTTGAATTAAAGGAAGCGTTAAAATAACATCGCCGGGAAATGCCGTTTGTATTACTACAATTTTCATTGCACGTGTTTCCACCTTCGATGCAACCAAAGCCACTGCTCAGGATGTTTGCGAATTACTTGTTCCAGTAAATCCGTTTGTCGCTGCGTTAGCGTTGCTATGTTGTCATTGTTGTAATTCGATAAATCGTCGAAGCCAATTTTTTCCCACGATATTTTATAATCTCCGCTTTCGTTTCGGAGACCATAAACAGCAATCAATGGTTTTTTGGTTTTCAAAGCAAATGCGGTAGGTCCTTGAAACGTTGCAACATTCCTGCCAAAAAAATTTACATACACACTTTCTTTCGGCGCGCTTTGGTCAGAGAGAAGGGCAACGATGCCTCCGTTTTGCAATTCGCTTATTGATTCTCTTATCGCGCGCTCCATCGAAACTGCACGATTACCAAAGTAACATCGTAGTTCACTTATTTTTTTGTCAACTCGGATGTTGTGTTGCGTTTTTACAATTGCGCACAACGAAGTGTTCAAATGTACTCCGATTGCAATAGCCGTTAATTCCCAATTCCCTAAATGTCCCGAAACAAATACAGCGCCTTGGTTTTGTTCAACAAGAATCTGGAGTTCGGCAACATTTTCAAGTTCAACTATTTTCGATATTTTCTCTCGCGAAAAATTTTTTGTCCACAAAAATTCTGTGAACGTTATTCCCACGTTTTCAAATACTTTTTTTGTAATTGCGTTTATTTCTTCGGTACCTTTTTCGGGAAACGCTGAAAGTAAATTTTGCACTGCTATTTCTCTGCGTGATGACGAGAGGAAATAATAAACGCGCCCTAAAAATTTTCCTGCTCCGGAAAGCCAATCCATTGGTAACAAATTTACAATTCCGTAAAGAAGCTCAAACCCGCAATATTCTATTAGCGTTAACATTGGCAAAAATTACGAAAAGGTAATTTGCTTTTCAAGAGAAAACACATTGTTTATATTTAGTTCTATTTAATCTTTATGAACATACTTGACGATACTATTGTAGCAATAGCGACTCCTCTTGGAGAAGGAGGATTGTCGGTGATACGTTTGTCGGGGAGACACTCTCTTGAAATTGCCGATATATGTTTTCGCGGAAAAGGAAATCTTTCTTCTGCCAAAACACAAACAGCACATTTCGGATATTTTGTTGATGACGGGGGAAATGTGATTGACGAAGTAGTGGCAACACTTTTTCTTGCTCCCAAATCATACACCACGGAAAACATTGTAGAGTTTTCTTGTCATGGTGGAGCATTTGTAACGAAAAAAATATTACAAGCGTTAATTGCGACTGGAGCAAGATTGGCTGAGCCAGGTGAATTTACAAAACGTGCTTTTTTGAATGGACGAATTGATTTATCGCAAGCGGAAGCTGTTTCGGATTTGATTCATTCTCGTTCGGAGTTAGCGCATCAAAGTTCCGTATCACAAATAAAAGGTGAATTATCTTCAATATTAAAGAAAATAAGAGAAAAACTTCTCGATCTTTGCGGTTTGTTGGAACTTGAACTTGATTTTGTTGAAGAAGGATATCAATTTGCCAACCGAAATAGACTGGAGCAAGAACTATCTGTGACAATTTCAGAAATTGAAGAGCTATTAAATTCTTTTTCAGTTGGCAGGTTTTATCGCGAAGGAATCAGAATAGTAATTACCGGAAAACCGAATGTTGGCAAGTCAAGTTTGTTAAATGCCTTGCTCCAAGAAAATCGTTCAATTGTTACGGATATTCCCGGAACTACACGCGATGTAATTGAAGACGAATTAACAATTGATGGAATTACGTTTCGATTCATAGATACTGCAGGAATTCGTGAAACAAAAGATGAAATTGAAGCAGAAGGTGTGAGGAGGAGTTATGAACAAATCGAACAAGCCGATGTTATTATTGAATTAATAGATGTTACGGATTCTTCGAACGAATCTTATTCAGAGTTAATTGAGTTTAATAAAAATAAGTTATTAGTATTCAATAAAATTGATTTGGTAGATAAAGTGAAAATAGAAAAAATAAAACCCAACATAGAAAATGAAAATTCAATCTTCATTTCCGCAAAGCATAAAATTGGAATAAAAGAACTCGAACAACGAATCCTTTCAAAGACTATTATTCGGAAAAGCGATTCATCCGATTCAATAACGATAACCAATGTCCGTCATAAAAACTCAATGGAAAAAGCATTGAACAATTTACAAAATGCACATTCAACTCTGACCAAAAACCAAACTTCTGAATTACTTACAATTGATATTCGTTCAGCGTTGAACAACATTGGGGAAATTACCGGAGAGGTAACTTCCGAGGAAATTCTCAATAACATTTTTTCAAAATTTTGCATAGGAAAATAGTTTCACGTGAAACAAACAAAAAATAAATACGATATAATTGTAATTGGCGGTGGTCATGCCGGAATTGAGGCATCGCTTGCTTCTGCGAAAATAGGGTGCTCAACTTTGCTTGTTACTATGTCAAAGGATTCGATTGGAAGAATGTCTTGTAATCCATCGATTGGCGGAACCGCGAAAGGGCAACTTGCTCGTGAAGTAGATGCTCTTGGTGGAGTGATGGGAAAAATTGCTGACGAAACAGGAATTCATTTCCGAATGTTGAACACATCGAAAGGTCCAGCGGTTTGGTCGCCACGTTCACAGAATGACAGAGAATTGTATTCAACGAAAGCGCAAGAACTAATTTTGTCACAAGTAAATCTTGAGTTATTAGAAGACTCGGTTGAAGAAATCTTGACGAATGAGAAAAATGGAAAAAAGAGAATCTCTGGAATTGTAACTTCAAAAAATGGAATAACTGATTGCACTTCTCTCGTTCTTTGCGCTGGAACGTTTCTTCGCGCATTGATGCACACCGGGCTAACAAATAAATCCGGTGGAAGATTTGGGGAAAAGCCATCAAGTGGAATTACTCCATCACTCGAAAAACTTGGATTTGAAATTGGACGATTGAAGACTGGAACACCGCCACGCATTGATATTTCCTCAATTGAACTTTCATCAACGGAAGAACAACTTAGTGACGAAAACCCGCAGCCATTTTCATTTCAAACAGAAAGGATTTTGAATAAGCAAATCCCTATGTATTTGACTTATACAAACGAAAAAACGCATAATATTCTCCGTAAAGGATTTGACCGCTCGCCGATGTTTACTGGAATAATAAAAGGAAAAGGTCCACGTTATTGTCCTTCGGTTGAAGATAAAATTGCGCGATTTTCAGATAAAGATAGACATCATATTTTTCTTGAGCCAGAGGGATATAATACTAATCTCGTTTATGTTAATGGGTTTTCCACAAGTCTTCCAGAAGATATACAGATTGAAGGAATGAGAACGATTGCCGGATTGGAAAAGGCAAAAATGCTTCGTCCGGGTTACGCAGTTGAATATGATTTTTTTCCGCCGCACCAACTCAAACTTTCATTAGAAACAAAACTTATTGACGGTCTTTTTCATGCGGGACAAATAAACGGAACTTCCGGTTATGAGGAAGCGGCGGCACAAGGTTTGATTGCAGGAATAAACGCCGCAATGTATGTTCAGAAAAAAGAGCTACTTATACTAAAACGAAGCGAAGCATACATCGGAGTTATGATTGACGATTTGGTGAACTTGCTCATTGACGAACCGTATAGAATGTTCACTTCCCGAGCGGAGTATCGTTTACTTTTGCGACAAGATAATGCTGATAGACGCCTTACTCGTATCGGAAAAAATATTGGCTTGGTTTCTGAAAGTGCAATGAACCGGCTTGATGAAAAAGAGAAACTAATTGCTGAACTCTCGGAGTTTGTAAATAAAACGACTATTGCTCCGGAAATTGTAAACGATTATCTAAACTCAAAACAAGAATCGCCGATAATACAGAGTGAACAGATTGCAAAGCTTGTGAAACGTTCAAATGTGAAGTTGAGTAATTTGCTTTGTGAACCTTTGTGCCTTGGTGACTTTGTGGTAAAGAATTTAAACACCAAGACACAAAGTCACCAAGAATTGAATAGTCTTGAAAAAGAAGCAATCGAGCAATTAGAAATTGACTTGAAATACGATGGCTACATTTCACGACAAACTTCTGAGATAGAAAAATTTGATAAATCTGAGAGTGCTGTTATTCCCGTGGATTTTGATTTTACGAAAGTGAAATCGCTATCTTCTGAAGGAAGAGAGAAGTTGAATAAAATAAAACCGCAATCACTTGGACAAGCATCACGGATTAGTGGAGTTACGCCGGCGGATGTTTCGGTGCTGATGGTTTATTTGCATAGATAAATCCACTTTCCACTTGCTTCGTTCATTTTTTACCTCTATGTGTTTGCATTACCAGGGTGACAAATGAATACACGACTATAAATGTTACACGTGAAACATTTGCATAATCATGTTGAATTGTTGCGACATTTCAACACGCATAAAATATGACCTTCCAACAAATCAAAAATATTTTCGAATCGAACAACCGTTCAATTGATGAAATCAAGTTTTCGCATTTGGAAAAATATGTTGCGTTACTTCTCGAAGAAAATCAAAAAGTAAATCTCATTTCCCGAAAAGATGCGAAGAATGTTTGGGAGCAGCATATTTTACATTCGTTGGCGCTTGTGTTGGATTCCAGCCCCGCTCGTTCCGAATCGGGCGAGTTTCGCGGGAATGACAAATGGAATGGAAAGAGAATTATTGACATTGGCACAGGCGGCGGACTTCCCGGAATACCGATAAAAATTTTACTTCCGGATATTTCGCTGACATTGCTTGATTCGATTCAAAAGAAAATACATTGTGTGCAAAGAATAGTCAACGATTTGAAGTTAAATAATGTAAACGTAATTTGCGGACGCGCAGAAGAAATTGGAAAACAAAAAGAATTTTCTCGGCAATATGATATTGTCGTTTCCCGTGCTGTTGCTCCGCTTGTGGATTTAGTGAACTGGAGCAAGTTGTTTTTAAAGAAAGGAGGAAAGATTATCGCTTTGAAAGGTGGAAATCTTGATGAAGAAGTGAATGAATGTAGGACAAGATTCAATCTTGTCCCACAAGTATTTGATATTGATTTGAAGGGAATGGAGTATTTGAAAGAAGCAGAGAAAAAGATAGTTGTAGTAAAAATGTAGAACAATTTTGAAAATTGTTCTACAAAAAAGCAGAGTTCAAAATTTTATACACTAACTTCGCCGCAGTTTCGTTTGGGTAATTCAAATTTTTAATCGGAGAAAACTCAACTACATCTGCTCCTACAATTTTTTTCTTCTTGCCAACGAGCCAAAGTAAATCCATCACTTCTTGCCACATCAATCCGTTTGGCTCAGTTGTACCGGTTGCTGGCATAATCGAAGGATCAAACCCATCAACATCGAAAGAAATATACACTTCTTCTGAAAGTTTACCTACAATCTCATCCTGCCACGTTTTCTTCTTGCTCCAATTACGAATTTGGTGAGCATAGTAAGTATTCACTCCATTTTTCTTGATGAAAACAGGTTCCTCGATACACTGCGCTCGTATTCCCACCTGAAATAATTTTTTCGGAGAAAGAAACTCGCATACTCTCGCCATCACGCTTGCATGGCTGTATTTATTGCCTTGGTATTCGATTCGCAAATCAGAATGTGCATCAAATTGCAACACAGAAAGGTTAGGAAATTTTTCGATATGCGCTTTTATTAGCGCTTGCGATATTGTATGCTCCCCTCCAATTGTCAGCAGAAATTTGTTTTCAGAAATGACATCTTTTGCATTTTTATAAATCATATTCAGAGCAGATTCGTTTTTTTTGCTCCCGAAATTTATCGGAGCAAGTGTTGAAATGCCGATTTCTTTGTAAAGTTCTCTGTCAAGTTCTTCATCATAAAATTCCACATAGTGCGATGCTTCGAGAATTGCCTTTGGTCCAAATTTCGTGCCGCCACCATAACTTACGGTTGCTTCATACGGACAAAGTAAGATTGCTATTTTAGATTTTTCAAATGCAGAAAATTCTTTTTCTATTCCAAGAAAATTTTGTTTGATACCAAGAGTTTTCATTTAAATCGCATGGGCTTGTTTGTTAATTTCGGCTTTCATAAAAAATAACTTGGGCGGTAGGGATACCTTCGAAGGTGATGGGCGTTGCGATAATTTCTACACGCTTTCGTTTGCCGGTGAGACAAATGATCTCTTCTGAAATGGCAAGGCGTTCAGAATTTCCGTTAATGAGATTTTGAAACAGCGTGGTTATGTTCAACTGATTATCTTTTGCGAAAAAAGAAAAAAATGTTGATTGAAGAATTTCTTCCTGATTAGCGCCACCCAAAAAAGAAACCCCTGCCTGATTGCAGTAAAGTATCTTTTCGCATCCGAGGACAATTTTTGGCACAGGGGAAAGTTCAACAAGACTACGGAATCGTTTTTCGCTTTTTCGCAATTCCCGTTCTGCTTCTTTTTGCTCAGTAATATTACGCGCAATACCGCGAATTCCAATTGCGCGACTATTCTCAATTACGGTAGAATTACGAAACTCAAGGAATAATTTTTTTCCATCCTTGGCGCGTACCAGCACTTGCCCTTCCGATTCGCCGATGATTTTTGCTTCACGAAGCCACTTATCAACTGCGCTATGATGCTGTTTTTCAACTATTTGCTTCAGGGGTTTGCCGACAAGTTCCATCATTTCATAACCGAGAATCCTTGTTGCGGCATCGTTGATTTGTACAATTTCTCCTTCGAGCGAATAGATATAGATAATGTCCGTTACGTTATTGAAGAGGTCGTTATATTTTTTATCCCGCTGTTGAAGTGTTTCTAACTTTTGTTTTTGCGATTTGATAAACCGCCGTTGATTGTACAATAACAGGGCAATTACAAACGTTATCAAAATGACAATGACGAACGTACCAACGAGTAATGCCCACCCAATCTCACCGGAAATAACGGTCATTGCACTATTCCACTCCGCATATCTTTAGTCCCTCTCCTCTTCTTTCGCCATCTCTAACGATTGCTTCCCGAAAAGCGGACTCCAGAATGCGAGCGCAAAGAGTATGTTTCCCAGGATATTAAACACCATATAGATTGAACTGAAAAAAACAGCGTTTGGTTTTGGCAGAGAGAGCGTCCAGTTTGCAAGCGCGAAGATAACAATATTCCCTGCAAAGAAGACAATGATAGCAATACAAACCCAAAACGGCGGCATCGCGTAAAACGTCAACGGTTTTTTTTGAATGGTGAAAAAAAGGGTGTGCGCAGAACCCAAGGTGAGAAGAATGGATTCGAGCGGTCTGCTATAAATGTTAAAGTGTTTGATGTCTTCAAAAAAGTAATTAATGAGAATAAACAGAATAAGGAAGGGGATGATCGTCCCCCGCAATACTTTTTGAAACGGAGGATTGTAGTATGAGAGTATAGACATCAGAAACGTAAACTCTATCGGTGTGAACAGAGTAATCATCCATAAATTATTGATTCCGCTTCTTGCGTAATACGTGCCAAGACACTCAGCAATGAACGAAACAATAAAAAAGGCGTTCAATAATTTTAACGGTTTATCTTGTTTGCTTTTTGTAACAATACCGCTAAGAAAGGGGAAAAGGATTGAACCGGAAGAAAACCACCCAAGTAAATCCATAGAGAAGTTTAATCGGAATTCAATTCGTTATCGTTCCCGCAATTCGGTGGACAAGGATATCCCGTTTCCAGTATATACCCATCGGTGAGATCGTTCTCATCCTCATCCGCTCCAACAAGAACAAGTTTCCAATCGCCATTACCACCTTCTCCGTAATAACAGCGAATCCCGATGCATTTATCTTCATCGAGAATTTGTTGAAGTTTTTCTTTACCGAAAAACTCTCCTTTGATTGCGGCGGGAATAGCCTGTCGGTGATTGCTGGTTAACTGACCTGCTTCAGAGAGAGTAATAAAACTCCCTTCGTTACCATTGAATGCCATTTTTGTTAGCCTTTCGAAATGATTGGTGGTGAAAAAAAAATTATCTGAATTGTCTAATGAAACATTTGCACCTAAAAAAATTTTTAACTTGTACGTCTAAAAAATTTCGGAGAAGTTAGGAAAAATCTCTCTTATGCACAATGGAGGAAATAAAGAAATATCCAAACGCGAAATTTTCTTCCTTCAAAAATAAAAACATAACTTCACCGCCGAATTTTCTTTCTCTTGTATCACTGTAACAAAATTATGAAATACAAAAACCTTTTCTTCAAAAATATTTTTCCCATTTCATTTCTCTTCATCCTCTGTTCACAATATATCCTGAACGAGGGAAAGGGACTCTCTGCTCAAATGAAATACGATACTTCGTATTATTCGAAAATGAAATGGAGAGAAATCGGTCCATTTCGCGGCGGACGTTCGGTTGCCGTTGCGGGACATAAAGATTTTCCGAACACATTTTATTTCGGCGCAACGGGGGGAGGAATTTGGAAAACCGAAGATGGCGGAAATAGCTGGCTCAATTGTTCCGATGGATTTTTGAAACTTGGAATTGTTGGTGCGTTAGCAATTGCAGAAAGCGACCCGAATGTAATTTACGCAGGAACCGGTGAATCGTGCATTCGCGGAAATGCTATGCCGGGCGAAGGAGTGTATAAATCCGACGATGCAGGAAAAAATTGGAAATACATCGGGCTCAAAGAGGCGCAAACAATTTCAAAAATTGTCGTTCATCCTAAAAATGAAAACATTATGTACGTTGCGGCGTTCGGTCATCCGTTCGGAACAAACAAGGAACGCGGTGTATATCGTTCACAAGATGGTGGAAAGACGTTTGAGAAAGTTTTATTTAAAAATGATTCGACAGGAGCGGTGGATTTGATTCTTGACCCGATGAATCCAAGAATATTATACGCTTCACTCTGGCAGGCATATAGAAATACGTGGAGTATGACAAGCGGAGGACGGGGAAGCGGTTTATGGAAATCGGTTGACGGAGGCGATACGTGGGAGGATATTTCCAACAGCAAAGGTTTACCGGAGGGAATTAAAGGAAAAATCGGTATTGCGGTTTCGCCGGCAAAACGTGATAGAGTGTGGGCGATCGTTGAAGCAGACAACGGCGGGTTGTTTATGTCCAACGATGGAGGAAAAAATTGGATGAAGATGAATGACGACCGAAGAATCCGGCAACGCGCGTGGTATTATTCGCACATTTATGCCGACCCGAAAAACCCTGACGGCATTTATGTTTTGAATGTGCAGTTCTTCAAATCTATTGACGGAGGAAAAACACTCACTACCGTTTCTGTTCCCCACGGCGACAATCACGACCTCTGGCTCAATCCCGACAATCCGCAAATAATGATTAATGCAAACGATGGGAGCGCAAACGTTACATATAATGGTGGACAAACGTGGACACAGCAAGATATAGCAACGGCGCAATTTTACCACGTTATCGTTGATAATGATTTCCCGTATAACATTTACGGCGCACAACAAGATAATAGTACCGTGCGAATTCCAAGCAGAACAAACGGATTTGGCATTGACCGCCCCGATTGGTTTAGTGTTGCCGGTGGCGAAAGCGGCTACATTGCCGTTAACCCGAAAGATGCAAACATTACCTACGGCGGAAGTTATGGAGGATATCTCACGCGGTACAATCACGCAACAAAGCAGGAACAAAATATTTCCGTGTGGCCCGATAATCCGATGGGCGCAGGAGCAATTGCATCGAAATATCGCTTCCAGTGGACATATCCGATTGTCGTTTCTGCGCACGATGTAAACTCGCTGTATGTTACGGGAAACGTTGTCTTCAAGTCCAGAAACGAAGGAATGAGTTGGGAAAAAATTTCACCCGACTTAACGCGCAACGATACAACGAAGATGTACTCTTCCGGCGGACCGATTACAAAAGATAACACGAGTGTTGAATATTATTGCACCATTTTTACCTTTGCGGAATCTCCTGTTCAGAAAGGAGTATTATGGAGCGGAAGCGACGACGGGCTCATCCACGTTTCTACGAATGATGGAAAAAATTGGAGCAACGTTACCCCAAAAGATTTACCCGATTGGTCAATGGTGAGCATTCTCGATGCGTCGCCGTTTCAAAGCGGGACTGCGTACGTTGCAGCGAACCGATATAAGTTGGATGATTTCAAACCGTACATTTTCAAGACGAATGATTTCGGAAAAAGTTGGAAAAAAATCGTGCGGGGAATTCCCGAAAATGAATTCGTTCACGTTGTGCGCGAAGACCCGAATCGCAAAGGGCTTTTGTATGCCGGAACAGAACGCGGAATGTATGTTTCATTTGATGACGGCGAGCACTGGCAATCTCTCCAGCTCAACTTGCCAATTACTCCGATTCACGATATTGCAATTCAAGCGCGAGAGAAAGATTTGGTTGTTGCAACGCACGGTCGGTCGTTTTGGGTGTTGGATAATCTCACGCCCCTGCATCAACTCAACGACGAAGTTACGAAAGCTGATGTATTTCTTTTCAAACCGAACGATACATACCGCCTCGAAAGTTTTTCTTTTGAACGGGCAGGGATTGCTCTTGGGAAAAATCCACAGGGAGGAATCGTGAGTTACTACTTCTTCAAAAAGAAACCGGGCGAAAAAGATTCTGTGAAACTTGAATTTCTCGACGAGAAAGAAAATGTGATTAAATCATTTCTTGTGAAAGAAGAAAAGAAAGAAGGCGGAAGTTCAGAAATGAGTGGCGACGATGAGCCGAAAGCGCCTGCAGATTCGGGAATGAATCGTTTCGTGTGGGATATGCGTTATCCCGATGCCAAGAAAGTGCCCGGCGCAATTTTCTGGGGTGGAACAACCCAAGGTCCGCTCGCAACACCCGGCAAGTATTTTGTCCGACTCAAATACAACGACAAAAGTTGGAAACACCCATTTGAATTGAAAAAAGACCCGCGCATTGCTACCACGCAAGATGATTTCAAAGCGCAGTTTGATTTTTTGATGCGCGTCCGCGATACACTTTCTGCGGCGCACAACACCGTGAACACAATTCGCGACATTCGTACACAAACAAACGATTTGGTGAAACGAATGGAAAAAGATTCGTCGAAGAAAATTATTGATTCGCTCAGCAAAAAACTGAACGAAAAACTGAAGGCAATTGAAGAAGAAATTATTCAAACAAAAATAAAAAGCGGACAGGACGCGTTGAATTATCCGATTAAACTCAACAACAAAATCGCCGTCCTTGCCGATGTTGCCGCCAGTGCCGATACACGACCAACACAACAAACTTACGATGTCTTCGACGAACTCACAGTAAAACTGAATGAACAATTGATGAAATTCAAATCCGTTGTTGATAATGATTTAGTTGAGTTTAACAAAGCAGTGAAACGATTGGATATTCCGGCGGTGATATTGAAGAAATGAACCTCATCCTCCTTCAGCCCACTCTTCGCGCATTCGATTCAAAAGGAAATTTAGAAGCGATTGAATTACTTGTGGCGAAGGCGAAAGAAAAAATCTCCTCTGAAGATATTTTGCTTTTGCCGGAACATTTTACGTTTGACGATGATGTAAATTCATACGATGATTTTATTCGTAAACTCGCATCTCTTGCAAATTGCACTGTTGTCGGTGGTTCACATCATCGCACAATGAACGGGAAACGAATCAATTACGGAATTGCTGTTGACCGAAAGGGAAATGAAATTGGGAATTATTCAAAACTTCGTCCATATTTTCATGAACTCAATCACGTTTTCGCAGGAGATTCGTTTGGCGAGTTTCAAATCAACGGAAAAAATTTTCTCGTTCTCATTTGTGCCGATTTTTGGTACAGTGATTTGATGTTCAAAACGAAAAAGCAACCCGATGTCATTCTTGTTCCATCGCTTTCCGTAAGTAGAAAACCGAACGCAGGATATTCTCAATCGCTCTGGAAACACACAGCAATCACACGCGCATTTGAATTCGGCGCGTTCGTTGGCATCAGTGATTGGAGTGAAAATTCTCTTCTTCAGAAAAACAGAACTTGCGGCGTTGGCGGATTTACCGACCCGACCACAATACAAGATGATAATTTTTTTTATGCAATTTCTTCGGAAGGAATTTCGATGTTCAAATTGGATTTTGATGCTTTGGATGAATTTCGAAGCGACAGAAAAATGAGGGGGTTTTTCTGGTCTGCAAATCAACGGAAATAAATTTTGCCGCAACGCAAATTTAGTATATTCTCCGCCAAAATTATTACTTACCAAGAGAGGATTTTATGTACAAACTCGTTTTAATCAGACACGGCGAAAGCGTGTGGAACAAAGAAAATCGTTTTACCGGATGGACGGATGTTGACCTTTCCGAAAAAGGTATCGAAGAAGCGCATCGAGGAGGACGAACGTTACAACAACAGGGATTCGTCTTCGATGTTGCGTTCACGTCAGTTCTCAAGCGGGCAATTCGCACGTTGTGGATTGTGCTGGACGAAATGGATTTGATGTGGATTCCCGTCAACAATTCGTGGCGGCTCAACGAACGGCATTACGGCTCGCTGCAAGGGTTGAACAAATCCGAAATGGCGACAAAGTTCGGCGAAGAGCAGGTAAAAATCTGGCGACGCAGTTACGACATTCCCCCGCCGTCACTTGAAACAACCGATGAACGTTATCCCGGGAAAGATGTGCGGTACAGAGATTTAAAGAAAGAAGACATTCCTCTTACAGAATCATTGAAACTCACCGTTGATAGATTTCTTCCGTATTGGTTTTCTACCATTGCGCCAACGATAAAATCGGGAAAGCGGGTAATTATTGTGGCGCACGGAAACAGTTTGCGCGCACTAGTAAAATATCTCGACAACATTTCTGATGAGGCAATCGTGCAAATGAATATTCCAACCGGTATGCCGTTACTATATGAACTTGACGATAATTTGAAACCGCTGCGCAGCGAATATCTTGGCGATGCAGAAGAAGTAAAACGCGCAATGGAATCGGTTGCAAATCAGGGAAAAGTGAAGTAAACGACGAGGTTTTTTTACACACAAATTTTGAAAACGTATGTACACGACATATAAATTAAAACTATCAGAATTGAATGAACAATTTCTCGATGGCCTGAAGATGCTGTTTCGAGATAAACAAGAAGTTGAAATCGCTGTGTATGGGTCGGATACGCCAATCGAAGATGAAACAACATATTTGATGAAATCGAAATTTAATCGTGAACGATTGCTTCAGGCAATTCAGGAAAGCGAAGAGGGGAAGAATCTCATTATTCCTGAACAGTCACAGTTTCAATGAGGGTTGTTGCTTTTCATTCCAACTCCTTTGACGAGTATAACGAATGGGCAAGAACAGAGGAAAAAATATTTCAACGTTTGGTTACGCTCATTCGAGATACACGAAGAACGCCATTTGAAGGAATCGGAAAACCGGAGCCGCTGAAAGGAGATTTTGCCTGTTGCTGGTCTCGCCGGATTACTGACGAGCATCGCTTAGTCTATAAAGTTTCGAATGAGGCGATAATAATAACTCTCTTGTAAATATCATTACGAATAATAATGCGTCTCGCAATCGTTCAAACAAATCCTGTTTTCGGAGAAGTAAAAACTAATGTAACATCCGCAATTCGTCAAATGGAAAATGTTGAAGCGGATTTGTTTGTTCTTCCAGAACTATTTAACACGGGATATAATTTTATTTCGCAGGAAGAAGTCGAACAACTTGCCGAAACAACGGATGGATTTACATTTCAGGAAATTTTTTCTTTTGCAAAAAAGAAGAATTGTTTTGTGGTGTATGGATTTGCAGAAAGAGCATACAGCAAAGAGCGTAGAGCAGAGAGCAGTAATACCCAAACCGCAAACCACAAACCACAAACCGTTTTCTACAACTCCTCTGCCCTCATTGGTCCAAACGGATTAGTTGGCTTGTACAGAAAAGTTCACCTTTTCTACCGTGAAAATCTTTTCTTCGTTCCCGGAAATCTCGGTTTTCCCGTTTTCGATTTACCGTTTGGAAAAGTCGGAATGATGATTTGTTTCGATTGGTATTTTCCCGAAAGCGCGCGAACGCTTGCACTCAAAGGCGCGCAACTCATTTGTCAGCCCGCAAATCTTGTAATGTCGCATTGTCCCGATTCGCTTGTAACACGCTGTTTGGAAAATAGAGTATTCGCTGCGCTTGCCGATAGAGTTGGCGATGAAAATAGAAATGGAATAAATTTGCATTACATCGGCAAAAGTGAAATCGTTACGCCGAACGGAGAAATACTTGTTCGCCTCGGAGAACACGAAACGAACAGTGCCGTTGCAGAAATTGACCTTTCGCTTGCAAACCACAAACAACTGAACGAATTCAACAATTTATTCGAGGGAAGAAAAGTTGAGCAGTACGAGTCTTCGTTACGATTGCGATAGCATTTTTTCTTGTAAGAAAAAAGAATAAAACAATTGCCGCAAACAATCGTAGAAACAAAACCGATTTCAAAACACCACCAAACGACGATAGTTGAAGCGAAGGAAACCAGCCGAGCAACAAGTACGTGAGCACAAAAATCCCGATAAGTTTTCCTGTCGAAACCGAACTCCACTCTATCGTTCCCGAAAATACGAGCAATGGGAATACGAGTAAAATATAATGATGGTCAGCGGCAAGCGGCGTAAAAATTACCGAGAGAATGAGGAACGAAAAGAAGCGAAACGTATTTTCTTTTTGAAAGGAAAAAACAAGAAAAACGACGAGTGAAGAAATCGTAAGAATTATTGCAACGATTGGCGCATCAATAATTGGATTGGGATTCCATTGTGAATGTGCGACAAACAAACTTCCGAATAACGCCGGAACACACGGCAATCCGGTGAGCGCGGCATCGTGCGTTTGAAATGAGAAGAACAAGCGGTCGAAGTGCTGTGAATACGTTTCAACACCGAGGAAAGAAAGAGAGAGAACCGTTCCGAAAAAGAACACGGCTAGCGTAATAAAAAATTCTTTCCACCGCTTTTCCATAACAAAGAGGAGTAAAAACATCCACCCGAAATATTTCAACAGAAGAAGAAAGGCAAGAGCCAATCCTGCGAGGTATGGTTTTTGTTTGCTGTATCCAATCCACAAAAATAAAACAAGAAGCAAAAGTAAAAGATATATTTGCCCGCGTTGTAAATTTCGGAGAAAGGGAATTGAGCATGTTAAAAACGCAAAGAGCAATTCCTGATATCCTGAATGCGATGGAATATCGAAACTTTTAATTGCGAGAAACCAAATCAGAAAAACGAGAAATACATTTATACAATTCCAAACAAACTTTGCCGTAAATGGTTCGAGCGCAATGAAGGGAAGAAAAACAAAACTTGCGGGGGGAGGATTGACGTAATAGACAATCGTTGGCTCGTCTATACCCATTGATTTTCCTGCTTCGATAAATGCGTTGTCCTCGTATAAAATAAAATTTGGAAAAGGAGATGAGACAACTTGGGAAGCAATGTAATATCCGGCGAAATCCGAAAGGCGATGCGTTGAGTAGCGAAATCCGATAAAACAATTTACACACAAACCCAAAACCGCAGCCAACAGCGCAATGCGTTTTAACCACATAGGAAGCGAATGAAGACGGAAAAAATTTTGTTCGACATTCATACAAACAAAATATACGGGAAAGCAATTATTCTTTTTGTTTAATCCTCTTTTAAGAAACGGTTAAGAATTTCCGTCGTATAATTTGCCCGACATTTTAATTCACTGATTTCAATCACTTTTACCAAGGAAACTATTATGGATAAAAAATTCTGGATCGCATTTGTCGCCGTCTTTGTTGCAGGACAAATTCTCGACTTTCTCATTCACGGTGTTTTGTTGACTTCAACGTATGCTGCACAACCCATGGGTGTATTCCGTCCGATGGACCAAATGAATAATATGCTGCTGATGGTTGTTGGACTCATTGTTTCATTTTTTCTCACGATGATTTACTCAAAAAATCACGAGGGGAAAGGAATGATGGAAGGCGTGCGTTTCGGGTTGTTCGTTGGCTTCATCACCGCAACGCCGATGGCGTACGCAACGTATGCAACGTCGCCCATTACGTACTCGCTTGCAATGCAGTGGTTTCTGTACGGAATGATTAAAACCATTATCCTCGGCATTGCACTTTCAATGGTGTACGGAAAACCGCAAACGGCATAATCGCATATTCTCAATGTAACTTACAGAAAGAGGCGTTCGATACGGATGCCTCTTTTTTTATTTTATGGTAGCGCCGTGTTTCTGCTTTTGTTTTTTTCTCATACTTTTCCCTCCGAAAAAATGAAACGAAAACATTTACTTCTTCTGATTTCTTCAATTTCCTTTTTCTTGTCAGCATTTTTCTTTTCTTCAAAATCAATGAACCAACAAATCAACAAACCAAATCATCTCATCAGCGAAAAATCTCCATACTTGCAGCAACACGCGTACAATCCCGTCAATTGGTATCCGTGGAGCGAAGAAGCATTTGAGAAAGCGAAACGAGATGACAAACCGATATTTCTTTCCATCGGTTACTCAACGTGTTATTGGTGTCACGTAATGGAACGAGAATGTTTTGAAAATGATTCGATTGCTGAATTGATGAACGAACATTTCATTTCGATAAAAGTTGACCGGGAGGAACGTCCTGATATTGACAGAATTTATATGAGCGCAGTACAGGCGATGACCGGAAGCGGCGGCTGGCCAATGAGTGTTTTTCTTGACCACGATTTAAAACCGTTTTGGGGAGGAACGTACATTCCGCCGACAGCGAAATATGGAAGAATAAGTTTTCCCGATTTACTCACTCGTCTTCACGAATTGTGGACAAACGATAGAAAGAAAATTTATGAAGCGAGTAATTCGCTCACAGAATATTTACAAAAAAATTCTCCCGCAAAGATGGACTCCACTTTGAATGTGGAGTCTATCTCAACCGATGTTCTCGATTCCGCGTTCAATATATTTTCGCGAAGTTATGATGAGCGATTTGGCGGATTTTCTTCTGCACCGAAATTTCCTCGTCCCGTGCAATTCAATTTTCTGCTGCGATATTATCATCGAACTAACAATCAACTTGTGTTAGAAATGTGTTTGAAAACTTTGAAGGAAATGTGGAACGGTGGAATGTATGACCATCTCGGCGGCGGATTTCATCGCTACTCAACGGATGAACGCTGGCGAATTCCTCACTTTGAAAAAATGTTGTACGACCAGGCACAACTTTGCATTTCGTATCTCGAAGCATATCAAATTACCAAAGATGAATTTTTCGCCGAGGTTGCAAAAGATATTCTTCGCTATGTTCAAGAAAAGATGACGAGTAGTGAAGGCGGATTTTATTCTGCAGAAGATGCGGAAAGCGCATTTGATTTTGAACATCCGAACGAAAAAGAAGAAGGAGAATTTTACTTGTGGAAGAAATCCGAAATTGAAAAACTTCTTGGTGAAAATGCCGAACTTTTCTGTTTCACTTTTGGAATTGAAGAGAATGGAAATGCGCTTTCTGACCCGCATAATGTTTTCCAAAATAAAAATGTTCTCTATCAAGCGTTGCCATTGGAGACAGTAGCAAAACGTTTTGGAAAAAGTGTTGATGAAGTAAAAATAATTCTCAAAGTAGGACAAGAATCCCTTCTTGTACAACGGGAACAACGTCCCAAGCCCCATCTCGATGATAAAATTCTTGTTTCGTGGAACGGACTGATGATTTCTGCATTTGCAAAAGCGTACCAAGTTCTTGGCGATGAAACCTATTTACATTCAGCAGAAAACGCAACCAATTTCATAACGAGCAAACTGATAAACAAGCAAACGTACAAACTCTTTCGCCGCTATAGAGACGGAGAAGCAAAAATTGATGGAACATTAGAAGATTACGCTTTCTTCGTTCAAGCACTTTTAGATTTATACGAATCGTCGTTTGAAATTTCTCACCTGCAACTTGCAATAAAATTGAACGAAACGCTAATCGAAATATTTTATGATAAAGAGAACGGAGGATTTTTTGATGCGAGCGATGAAGACAAAACTCTCATTCTCCGCACTAAAGAAAGTTATGATGGCGCAGAACCTTCAGGAAATTCGATTGCGATTCTGAATTTACTTCGGCTTTCACAAATGCTGGATAATAAAGAATGGAAAGTCCTCGCGGAGAAATCGCTGGCGTACTTTGGGAAACAAATTTCTCAATCACCGCACGCAATGCCTCAGTTTCTCGTTGCCGTTGACTTTCTCCTATCAACGCCGAAAGAAATTATTATTGCAGGAAATCGAAATGACATAGAAACAAAAAAAATGCTCGGTGAAGTTTATTCCCGCTTTCTACCATATAAAATTCTTTTGCTTGCCGATGGAAATGAAGGACAAAAGTTTCTCTCTTCTCAGAACTCTTTCCTCAAAAACATCAAACAAATTGACGGAAGCCCGACGGCATTCGTCTGCGAAAATTATGTATGTAACTTACCGACGACCGACAGAAATCAATTAGCGAAAACGTTAGACGAGCATTGAATCAACTCGCTTCAACGATGACATCATTTTCTCTCTTGCCTCTTTCGAAAAACGATTATATCTGTGCATATCCAAAAATAATTCTTCGGAATCGTTCATCAACGTTATTGAAATTTCATTCTGTCGTTCGAAACTTAGCGTAGAAATTATGGTTCGCGGAAATTTAATTTCGTTCCAACTGCGAGCAAAGAAGTGAACTAATGCTTGTGTGTGTGCAACTTGTTCATCATGAAATTTTGGAGACGCGGTTATTACTTCCAATCCCTCTTTGAACAGTCCAAGGAAAATCGGCTTGAGTACGGTAGGTGAAATTCTCGTTGGACACAGCACAATTGTTTTTCCTTTCAAACCCTTTGCCGCGCTATCGGGACCAAACATTGGATGTGTTCCAAGAATTGATACTGATTTTGGAAGAAGTTTTTTCATCCACGCAATCGGTTTTTCTTTTACGGAACAAACATCAATCACTAACGCATCTTTTTGAATAAGTGGAGAAATTTTTTTGAGAACATTTTGAAGTTGATTGATGGGAACTGCGAGAATAATAATTTTCTGCGACGCAACTTCTTCAAGCGAGGCGAATCTGTGAATCTCTGGCAAACCATTCTTCCCATTTTCGTCGAACACAACTATCGAAAACCTTTTCGACAAATGTTCCGCAAGTAATTTTCCAAACCGCCCGAACCCTATCAACCCAACTACTGACTTCTGACTTCTTACTACTAACTTTTCACTTCTCTTCATTTCTTCACAAACCTCTCTTGTATCGCTCGCGAATTTTTTATTATAGATTTGAAAATCTCGTCAACAAAATCTGTATCAAGTCCTGCACTTTCTGCGTGATGAAATAACCGCTTCTTAATATCCGCTTCACGTTTTTTATCCACGATAAACTTTTTATGATAGTTTTTTATCTTCGCAACTTCTGCAACAAGTGATTGCCGTTGCGCAAGAAGGATAAGAATATTATCATCAATCAAATCAATTGAACGGCGAACATCGTGCAAAACATTTTCTTCTTTCAGCATTTGCAAGCGCATCAAATGGTCGGTAATCACGAGCGCCGCCATTGATTCAATCACCGGAACTGCGCGCGGACATAAACACGGGTCGTGTCGTCCTTCAGTTTTAATCGTCGCCTCTTTTTTATCAACGGAAATTGTTTTCTGTTCTTTCAAAATCGAAGACGCCGGTTTAATTGCAACACGAAACACAATATCTTCGCCATCCGAAATTCCACCTTGAATTCCTCCGGAAAAATTTGTCCGCGTTCGCACTTTTCCCGTTTTCGTTTCCACGTAATATTCATCGTTGTGTTCGCTTCCTTTCATTTTCGCCGCCGCAAATCCCGAACCGATTTCAAATCCTTTCGTTGCGGGAATGGAGAGCATCGCTTTCGCAAGTTCCGCTTCGAGTTTATCAAACACCGGTTCGCCTAATCCAACGGGACAATTTTTTACAACACATTCAACAATGCCGCCAATCGAATCGCCTTCTTTTTTTGTGCGAAGAATTTTTCCCTCCATTTTTTTTGCAACTTCTTTATCCGCACAGCGTACAATATTTTTTTCTATTTCGTTGAAGTTAACTTCTTTCGCAATAATATTTCCAACTTGTTTTGTATAGGCAACAATTTCAATTCCATTTTTGTTCAGAATTTGTTTTGCGAGCGCGCCGCTTGCAACTCGTCCCGCCGTTTCCCTCGCCGAACTTCTTCCTCCTCCGCGATAATCGTGAATACCATATTTCGACAAATAGGTGTACGCCGCATGTCCCGGACGAAATAAATTTTTAATCGCTTCATAATCTTTCGAGCGTTGGTCAGTGTTGCGAATCATCAAGCAAATCGGTGTTCCTAACGTTTTACCCTCAAACACGCCGCTCAATACTTCAACTATATCTGCTTCGTTACGCGCGGTGGTAACTTTGCTTTGTCCCGGTCGTCGTCGGTCAAGTTCGTTTTGAATTTGTTCAACTTCGAAATCCAGATTCGGTTTCACGCCGTCAATGATTACGCCAACTGCTTTGCCATGACTTTCGCCAAATGTTGTTATGCGAAATAATTCGCCAAATGAATTTCCAGCCATAAAATTTGTAATTGGTAATTAGTTCTTTGTCAATTTAAGAAGCTTCATTTCTTTATGGTTTTTTGTATTCACCAAAATGAATTCGATAATTGTTACAATCCTCTACTTCTACTTCCATCAAACAAATACTTTTATCCACTTCTTCCTTTCTTATCTCAATTATTGTAGCACCTCTCGATTGCAATTCTTTTATCAATTCTTCAATGTTATTCACCATTATGAATAAATAAAATCTATCTGTGTTTGTTGGTGAATTATTCTCTTCCAGGAGAAAGTTTATAGAAATACCATCTCTATCGACAGATGAAAATGTTGGCGGATCTCCATCAATCATATCTATTTCAAATCCGAGTACCTCTTTGTAATAGTTTGTTGTTTTTAAAATATCATCAACATAAAATGTGGGAGTGATACTTTCAAAACTAACTGTTTGTTCTTCGGTTGGTGTTGATTCATTCATAATCGTTTTCCTTTCTATAATATTGTTATTCGCCTAAATATCTTTTTTTGAGTTCTCTTGTCCAGTGTTTATTATCAACATTAGGATAAACATAAAACAATGCATCAATAAAATCTTCTAAATATCTCGGATAAAATCCCGTTTTTGATTTGTCGATGTTGTCGTTGATAAGATTTTTTTGATAATCGTTAACACCATCTTGACATTGAAAATTTTGAGAGGGAAAAAGGAAAACAAAGAATCCTTCGTCATAATCCTGCTTTGTTGCAATTGAAAGAAGATGGTCTCGCCAAATTTGTGAAAGTGGTGGTTCTCTCAAAACGTCACTGCTACCCGATTTGAAAATCTGTGGATTATTTTCAGTCAATTCTTTGTAGTCATCCTTGTAATATTTTTTTGCTTTGGCTTTATTTTCTTCTCTTAAACTCTCAGCATACTTAACCTCAATTCCGATGAAACCAGACTTGTTGCCATTAGTGTAATTAACAAAGACATCAAATGCTGAATGATCGCCAAGATATTTTGTGTCTCCTCGTCCGGGCGAATATTCAAATTTTATTTCAGAAACTTGTTCAACTCTTTCTGGAAAAAGTTCGCGAAAAAATTTAGACGGAAGGTTGGTTTTAGTAGCGAGCGAAAGTTCACCGAAGAGATTAAAACAGAGTGGTTGTGATGAAAGCAAATTGTTCCAAATTCTCGGCTCACTAATTAACGCTCCTTTTTGTTTTTTTTCAAGTGCGTTTTTAACTGTTTCTCGAATTTTAGGAGAGAGAAAGTTCGCACCTTTCTTAAAAGCGTCTTCCTTGGAAAGAATACTTCCTAATTTTATCAATTCACCTTTACGGTTTTTATATGTTCCGGCTTTATAATCATTTTCACATCTCCAATCATTTTGATGTTTTCTTGCCCAAGCCCTGAATTTTGTGTCACTTTCAACTTCTACTACAATTTTTTCTTTATTCATGTTTTCCATACTTACAATATAATACACGTTTTAACATTTGTCAAGTACATTTTTTAAATTTAATTTGCGCCTCTGCGTTTTAAAATTTTATTCATCCAATCCAGTTCGTAATTCCCTCACAAAATTACAAACATTTTTCTCCATTTCTCTCGCTTTACTCTCTCGAATGAGATTTATCAACGCGCTGCCAACAATAATTCCATCGCATAATCCTTTTATCTGCTGTGCATCTTTTTTAGTTGAGATTCCAAATCCAACGAGCAACGGGTTTTTCTTTACAATCTTCTTTGCGCGTTTCAAAAATTTTTCTGTTTGCGATGAAATATTTTTTCTCGCTCCCGTAACTCCCGTTATCGAAACACAGTATAAAAATCCGGTTGAGTGTTCATCGAGCAATTTCAATCGTTCATTCGTTGTCGTTGGCGATGCAAGAAAAATGGTTGCAATATTTTTTTCTTTTGCTTGAAGAATAATTTCTTCTGCTTCTTCAATCGGTAAATCGGGAATGATGATTCCATCAACGCCACATTCAAAACAAGAAGCGAAAAATTTTTCACTTCCAAAAGCAAGTAATGAATTCATATATCCCATCAACACAATCGGCTTTTCAGAAAATGTTCTAATCTCTTTCACGATGGAAAATATTTTTGAAAGCGTAATCCCATTTTCCAAAGCGACGTGTGAACTGAATTGAATCGTTGGTCCATCGGCAAGCGGATCGGAAAAAGGAATTCCCAACTCCAAAATATCTGCGCCACCTTTTTCAATTGCTTTCACAAGCGGAATTGTTTTTTCCATCATTGGAAATCCCGCGGTGAGAAAAATAGAAAGCGCTTTTCGTTTTTCTTTTTGGAGTGATTGTAGTTTTGTAGTTAATCGGTTCATAATAAAATGGTTTGAGGTTTGGGATTGGAGGTTTGAGGATTTTAGTTTGAGAACTTTTCTCAAACCACCAACCTTTAACCTCTTAATATCGTCGGCAAATCTTTTTCTCCTCTTCCCGATAAATTTACAACGACAATTTTTTCATTCTTCGAGTTAAGTTTCATCTTTTTTAAATATGCTAACGCGTGAGAAGATTCGAGTGCGGGAAAAATTCCTTCAAGTTTTGTAAGTTCAAATAATGCGTTGAGCGCTTCATCATCGGTAACGGAAACGTATTTCACTCGTCCGCTTTCTTTGAGAAAACTATGTTCGGGTCCAACACCTGGATAATCAAGTCCCGCAGAAATAGAATGTGCGGGAAGAATTTGTCCGTCATCATCTTGCAAAAGATAACTGAACGAACCGTGAAGAACTCCGGGTTTTCCTTTCGTGAGTGTTGCAGCATGTTGCGTTGTGTTGATGCCAAGTCCCGCAGCTTCAACGCCAAACATTTTCACATCGTCATTCAAGAACGGAAAAAATAATCCGATGGAGTTACTTCCGCCGCCAACACACGCAACGAGAATATCGGGAAGACGATTTTCTTTTTCCAAAATTTGCTCGCGTGTTTCTTCGCCGATAATTTTTTGAAAATCTCTCACCATCATCGGATACGGATGCGGACCAACAACAGAGCCGAGAACATAAAACGTATCGCGCACATTTGCAACCCAATCGCGAATCGCTTCGTTCGTTGCATCTTTCAGCGTTTGCGTTCCCGAAGTTACGCCGCGAACTTCTGCGCCGAGAAGTTGCATTCGCTTCACGTTCATTTCTTGCCGCGCCATATCTTTCGTTCCCATATACACAACGCAATCGAATCCCATTTTTGCCGCGACAGTTGCCGTTGCTACACCGTGTTGTCCCGCGCCGGTTTCTGCAATTATTCTTTTCTTGTTTAGTTTTTTTGCAAGAAGAATTTGCCCAATCGTATTGTTGATTTTATGCGCTCCCGTATGACATAAATCTTCGCGCTTCAAATAAATTTTTGTGTTGCGAAATTTTGCGCTCAATCGTTCCGCAAAATATAACGGCGTTGGTCTTCCGGCAAAATCTTTTAAATGCAAACGAAATTCTTTTTGAAACGATGAATCGTTCTTCGCTTTGTTGTACGCTATTTCCAATTCATCCAATGCAGCGATTAAAGTTTCGGGAACAAAGCGTCCGCCGAATTTTCCGAAATGACCTTTTGAGTTTAGAGTTACGAGTTTCTTGTTCATTAGAACTTACTTCCTTTTATATATGAACTGCGAAGGTAATTTATTAAACCACCAATCATCTTCCCGATTTCATTTGCGTTTGCATAAAGAGTTTTGAATTCTTCTTTTTCAATGTAATCATTATCAATTGCAACAAATAGCAATGAACGAACTTCTCCAGCCGAACCTTTCGCAATTGAAAGAAATTGAATGAATTCTTTTCGACCATCACGTTCAAATCCCTCTGCGATGTTTGATATTATCGAAACACTTGCTCGACGAATTTGATCTTTTAAAGAAAAATCTTTTTTGAATGAACCGAGATTGGAGATTTTATAAATTTGTTTATTCAACTCTCGCGCTTTTTGCCATGCTTCAATATCTTCAAATGTTTTAAAACTATTCATAACTATATTTGTAATTCCTAAAATAAAAATCAAAACTCCATAACTTAAAAAAACTCGTAACCCGTAACTCGTAACTTTTCTCTAACTCAAACTCATCGAACGATTCACTACTGGCGCTAACACTTTCAATTTCTCAATCAATTCTAAAAGTCGTTTTGGTTTTAAAGATTGATAGCCATCGCTCAATGCAGCAGATGGTTCGTGATGAACTTCAATAATGAGCCCATCTGCACCGGCGGCAATTGCAGCAAACGACATTGGCAAAACTCCTTCCCAAATTCCGATACCATGACTTGGGTCAACAAACACGGGCAAATGAGAAAGTTTTTTGATAATCGGAATTGCGTTTAAATCCAACGTATTGCGCGATGCTGTTTCAAAAGTTCTTATTCCGCGTTCACACAAAATCACATCGTAATTTCCGCGATGCAAAATATATTCAGCGCACATCAGCAATTCTTCAATCGTTGCAGAAAGTCCGCGCTTGAGAAGAACTGGTTTTCGCAACTCGCCAACTGCTTCGAGCAGTGAATAGTTTTGCATATTGCGCGCGCCAATTTGAATGATATCCGCAACATCCGCAACGAGCGAAAGAGTTGCCGTGTCTTTCGCTTCGGTTACGATTTTCATTCCGGTTTTTTCGCGAACTTCTTTCAAGAGTTCCAAACCATCTTCTTTCAATCCTTGAAATGCGTACGGTGAACTTCTCGGTTTGTATGCACCTCCGCGAAAAAATACAACTCCCATTTCGTGAATCGCATTCGCAGTTGTAAAAACTTGTTCACGACTTTCAACTGAACACGGTCCTGCAATGAGCGTAAGTTCTTTGCTTCCGATTTCGTGCGAACCAATTTTTACAATCGTGTTTTCCGATTTCACTTCACGCGAAACAAGTTTGTATGGTTTGGAAACGGGAATCGCATCACTCACTCCTTCAAGCAAAAGAAATTGTTCAGCGTCAACTTTTCCTTTGTTGCCGGTAATTCCGATTGCGACACGTTGCGCTCCGGGAATTTCGTGCGGTTGAAATCCGAGTTTGATTATTTTTTCTTTGACGCGTTCGATTTGTTGTTTCGACGCGTCGAGTTTCATTACGATAAGCATAGGTCAATTAAAAGTTAAAAATGTAAAATTAAAAATTGGAAACAGCATTTAGTTCTTGAAATAATATTTTGATTTTCTCTCTGTCCTTTTTTCCGGGAGATTTTTCTACGCCGCTGTTCACATCAACAGCAAACGGTTGAACGGTTGCGATTGCTTTTCGAATATTTCCCGGATTCAATCCACCGGCGAGAAATATTTCGTGAAACGATTTCAATCGTTTCGCCATTTCCCAATTGCTGAGTAATCCCGTTCCGCCAAATTCGTTTTCTGTTTTTGAATCAACCAGAATCGCTTCAACGGAAAATTGTTTTGCGTATTCAAAATCTTCTTGTGAATTTATTGAAAGCGATTTCATTACCGGAACATCGAATCCAAAACAATCTTGAACTTTTTCATTTCCCGAAAGTTGAATCATATCCAATCCAACATTTTCAATAATCCGTTTAATCCCAAGTGAATCCTTATTCACAAACACGCCAACTTTTTTTATTTCTTTCGGAAATTGTTGAACAATTTCTTTTGCAGATTCAATTGAAATATTTCGCGGTGATCTTTCATAGAAAATAAATCCCAAATAGTTCGCCCCAAGTTCTGTACAATACAACGCATCTTCGAAATTTGTAATTCCACAGATTTTTACGAATGGTTTGTTGGTTAGTTCGTTTGTTAGTTTGTTCGTCATTTGATTAACTTAAAACTCGTAACTCGTAACTCGCAACTCGAAACTGTAAACTGAAAACTCTAAATTTTTCCCGTACATCCTTCAACCAATTCCTTCAAAGCTTTCCCCGGAGATTTTTCTTTCATCAATGTTTCTCCGATGAGAATTGCTTTCGCGCCATAATTTTTTACACGCAAAACATCTTCAGAAGTTTTTATTCCGCTTTCGCTTACAACACAAATATCTTTCGGAAGGAAAGAAATTATTTCTTCTGTGTGCTTCAAATTCACTTTCATCGTTTTCAAGTTGCGATTGTTGATTCCGAGTAATCGCATTTCGTCGAAGTTTATTTTTTCAAGTGAATGTGGTTTGTAAACTTCTACTAAACATTCCAATCCATTTTCCTTCGCGCAGAAAAATAAATCTTCGAGTTGTTGCCGCGAAAGAATATCTGCAATCAACAATATCGCATCTGCGCCGAATGATTTTGCCTCATAGATTTGAACTTGATCAATAATAAAATCTTTTCGAAGTAATGGAATTGAAACCACATTGCGGACATTTTCCAAATCATTCAGCGAACCACCAAAATATCTTTCATCCGTCAAAACAGAAATTGCGGAAGCAGAATTTTCTTCATACTCTTTCGCAATTTCTTTCGCGGAAAAATCTTCGCGAATAATTCCGGCGGAAGGCGATTTGCGTTTTATTTCTGCAATCACTCCAATCGAAAGTTTCGTTTCCAGCAATGCAGAACGAAGTGAAATGGGTGTTCGAAAAAACATTTCGCTTTCTTTCAAATCTGAAATTCCTTTTTGTTTGCGGAGTTTTACTTCTTCTTTTTTGTGAGAAACTATTTCGTCGAGAATTGTATTCATAAAGTAAATTGTCATTGCGAGGAGTCCCGAAAGCTTTCGGGACGACGAAGTAAACTTCTTGGGGATTGCTTCGCTTCGCTCGCAACGACTGA
Source organism: Ignavibacteriales bacterium (assembly GCA_018335975.1). GTDB lineage: Bacteria > Bacteroidota > Ignavibacteria > UBA10030 > F1-140-MAGs086 > JAGXRH01. The sequence goes on along the minus strand of JAGXRH010000024.1, from coordinate 5,972 downwards.
ATGTTTTAATTCATTGTAAAATTAATCAGTTCTTTCAACTTCTTCATCGCATTTCCGGAATAAATCGAATTTTCGGCGAGCGAAATTCCTTCTTGAATCGTTTTCACTTTGTCGGCAACATACAAACCAAACGCCGCATTCAACACAACAATGTTTCTTGCAGAAGATTTTTCTCCATTCAAAATTCGTAAAGCAATTACTGAATTTTCTTTCGCAGAGTTTCCTTTCAATTCATCAATCGAACAAAGCTCGAATCCAACATCATTCGGATGAAATTTCCATTCGGAGATTTTTTCGTTCTTCACTTCAAGAATTGTTGTTGCGGAAGAAAGCGAAACTTCGTCAAGTCCATCGTTGGAACAAACAACACAAACTTTTTTTGTTCCGAGTTTTGAAAATGTTTCAGAAATTTTTTGCGCGGCGGAAAGCGAAAATGTTCCCACAAGTTGCCGCTGAACATTTGCGGGATTCGCCATGGGTCCGAGCATATTGAAAAATGTTTTCATTCCGAGTTCGCTGCGTGGTTTTGCGGCATGTTTCATTGCGGGATGAAATGTTGGAGCGAACAAAAATGCAATTCCGATTTCGCGTAAACATTGTTCACTTTGTTCCGGCGAAAGGGAAATATTCACGCCGAGTTCTTTCAACACGTCCGCGCTTCCGCACAAACTTGAAACAGAACGATTACCGTGTTTCGCAACAGAAATCCCATAACCCGCAACAACAAACGATGCAACAGTGGAAATGTTAAACGTTCCGGAATTATCACCGCCGGTTCCGCACATATCAATCGCATGTTCATTATCGCAAAATATTTTTACGGACTTTTCACGCATCACCGAAACAAAGCCAAACAATTCTTCCGCTGTTTCGCCTTTCATTTTTTCTGCAATACAAAAAGCGGAAATCTGCGCTTCAGTTGCATCGCCGGAAATAATGATGCGCATTGCCTCTTGCGCTTGTGTTCGCGATAAATGTTTTCCGTCGGAAATAATTTTGATAAAATCTTTTATCGTTTTTGGTTCGGAAGAAATTCCGGGAAAAGATTCTTTCGGTAACACTTGTTTCATCCAGTTCGAAATTATTTTCGTTCCTTCCGTCGTAAGAATTGATTCAGGATGAAACTGCACTCCTTCAATCGGAAGTGTTTTATGCCGCGCTGCCATTATTGTTCTGTCGTTTGTGGTTGCAGAAATTTCCAATTCGGTTGGAAAATTATTTTCATCAATCACAAGTGAATGGTAGCGCGTTGCAATAAACGGATTGGGAATATTTTCAAACACAGATTTTCCATCGTGATGAATCATCGAAGTTTTTCCGTGCATTAATTCTTTTGCGCGAATAATATTTCCGCCAAACACAAAACCGATACTTTGCAATCCAAGACAAACTCCGAAAATAGGAATTTGATTTCCAAGTGTCCGAATTATTTCTACACAAACACCGGCATCTTCCGGACGTTTTGGTCCCGGCGAAAGTAAAATTCCGTACGGTTTTTTATTCGCAATTTCGTCAACTGAAATTTTATCGTTGCGAAATACTTCGTACTCATCCGTGTGTTGCGCAATCAACTGCACGAGATTGTAGGTGAAGGAATCGTAGTTATCAATTATGAGTATCATTTTTAATATCATTTACAAACAACTGACGATTGACAACTGACAAAATAATGTCATTGGTCAGTTGTCAGTCGCAATTTTTATAATTCATTCGCTAATTCTATTGCTTTGACAAGTGCTTTCGCTTTGTTCACGGTTTCAAAAAATTCTTTTTCGGGAATAGAATCAGCGACAATTCCCGCTCCCGCTTGAATACATAATTTATTTTTTGATGCAAAAATGGTTCTTATTGCAATACACGTATCCATCGCGCCGGAAAAATCAAAATAGCCAACTGCGCCGGCGTACATTCCACGTTTTGATTTTTCTAGTTCGTCAATAATTTCCATCGCGCGAACTTTTGGCGCACCGCTAACCGTTCCCGCGGGAAATGTTGCTTTGAAAACTTCAACAGTAGATTTTCTGTTAGCAATTATTCCGACAACTTTTGAAGCGATGTGCATAACGTGTGAGTACCGAACAATGAATTTCATTCGTTCGACATTCACGGAATTTTTCTCGCACACTTTTCCCAAATCATTTCTTCCCAAATCTACGAGCATAATGTGTTCTGCATTTTCTTTTTCATCAGCGCGCAATTCTTCTTCAATGCGTTTATCGTCTTCATCATTCTTTCCGCGTGTTCTTGTTCCCGCAATCGGATATACTTCAGCAACATTATTTTCTGTTCGCGCGAGAATTTCCGGCGAAGAACCAATGATTGTTGTTTCACCGAAATCAAGAAAATATAAGTACGGCGATGGATTCACGACACGAAGAGCACGATAAATCTGAAACGTATTTCCCTCGTAGGGAATTTCAAATCGCTGCGACAATACAACTTGAAATACATCTCCGGCAGAAATGTATTCTTTCGCGCGAACAACATTTTCCTCAAATTCTTTTTTGGAAATATTGGAAATCATTTCTTCAACATTCGCAGAAAATTTTTTCTTCTTGATGTTAAAAAAATCATTCAGAAATATTTTTCCTTCCATTTCCATCAACGCTTTCGTTCCTTCCGAAAATTGGTGAGGAAGTGATAGCGTATCATCGAGAACAATATTGTGAATTATATGCAACTGCTGTGTTACGTGATCAAATGCAAGAATAAACGTGAACAAACTCAAACACGCATCGACCGAATTATCATTCTCGAATCTTTTCGGAAGCGATTCGATAAAACGAATTGTATCGTAACCGATAAAGCCGACGAAACCACCTTTGAATCGAGGCAAATGTAGTTGTTCGTCTTTTGGAAAAGAAAATGTGCGAAACAATTCTTCCAATGCATCGAAAAAATTTTCTCGCACTTCTCTTTTTCCATTTCCAAAACTAATTTCTGTTTCTCCATTCTTACATTGAATGGTTACTTGCGGCTGAATTCCGATAAAAGAGTATCGTCCGATTTTTTCATTGCCTTCAACGCTTTCAAAAAGAAAAGAAGAAACGCTTTCCTTTCGCAATCGTGTGTACACAGAAACCGGAGTTAACATATCCGCAAGGATTGTTTTTACGAACGGGATTATGTTGAACGATTTTGCTAAAATTTGAAATTGTTCAATATTCATTTTCTAATAGTCTATAAACGAAAAAACCCTTCTCGGTTTTTCGAGAAGGGTTTTCGATAGATGTAATACTATGTTAAACTTTTTCCAAACCAAGACTACGAGTACAAAACAATTGCCACCAATAAGAATTTATACGGCTTTGTTGTGTAACAACGGAATTTTTGATTTGGAAGTCCATAATATGTCTAATAACTTGGGACAAAAATGCAAAGTTTTTTTGTGAATAGCAAGAGAAAGAGAAAATATTTTGAAAAAAATTCATTTCCGGATTTGGTTTGCGTTGCAGGCAAGTTTTAGTAATTTCTTCCTGCTTTTTCCGAAATGAAAATACTTATCCCGATTCTCTTTATCCTTTTGGCAAACATTTCGTTTTCGCAATCGCAATACGAGCGCATAACCCATTCATCGGTAACGCGATGGCGATTCAGCGCAGATGATGAAGCGGCAATTGGGATAATTACAAATCCGGCAACACTGGGATTGGACAGACAAACCGATTTATGGTACACGACTGTAACAAAAGAGAAACGGTTTCTCGAACATAATTTTTTTGTGCAAACACCATTCCTTTTCGGAAATTTTGGCGCAACATACCGGAAAGCGTTTGATGATGTTGCGAAAAATTCCGCTGATGCTTACGGCTTTGGATTCGGCGTCGGGAGTTCATCGTTCTCGGTCGGGTTTTTCACTGATTATGTTGCTTCGAAAACAGAAGCCGTAACACTTTCCAACCTTGGATTCCTGTACCAACCATCGGGAACGTTTTCTCTATCCTACGTTATCAAAAACATAAACGAACCTTCGACACCCACGACAATTTTCGCACAGGAACAGACGTTTGGTATAAGTATTCGCCCCGCTTCTTCCGAGAGAATCGTTTTATTTGCCGATGTACTAACGGAAAGGAATCGCTGGTATAATGCAAATCTACATCTCGGAGTGAAATATAAACTGAATGCCGTATCTCTGTTGTATGTTTCGTATTTCGACCAACGCAACGAGAGCAACAAGCTTTATTCGCTGGGCATTCGATTTCTATTTTCTCAATCAACTCTTTTTGGAATTGTAACTTCGGGACAAAACACATTCCCGGAAACCTCACTTGGTGCGCACATTACAAACAGCAATGAAGAAGAGAGATAAGACGACTATTCTTTGATGAAAGATTTTTTTTTCCGTTCTTTCGTCCGCTTTTAAAACGAACCTTCGAGAAAAATTCCCGAAGGTTTTCTTTTGTAGAATCCGTTTCTGAAATTGGGTCTATGTTTTTCTATTCTTAATAAATGAAAAAAAATATTTCTGCAGTTCTCGGTTTAAGTTGGGGCGACGAAGGTAAAGGGAAAATTGTTGACGCACTCGCGCACGAATTCGATATGGTGATGCGTTTCAACGGCGGAGGGAACGCTGGGCATACGATTGTCCTCGGCGAAACCACGTTCAAACTTCATCACATTCCCGCCGGTATTTTTTCTCCAAACGTAACGAATATAATCGGAAGAAAGTGCGTGGTGGATTTCTTCGACATCATTGAAGAAATTACTCAACTGAAAAACAACGGTGTCGAAATTTCCCCACACAATCTGATGTTATCGTACGATTCACAGGTTGTTCTACCATATCATAAACAAATGGATGCGTTGCGGGAAAAAATGCGCGGCAATGGAAAAGTCGGCACAACCGGACGGGGAATTGGTCCCGCATACGCTGATTTGATATCGCGAGTGGGAATTACGCTCGGGGACATTGCAAATAATTCTTTCAAGGAAAAATTGGCAAACGAAGTACGGGTGTTCAACGCTATTGCGAGAGAGTTTCAGGAAGTAGAAATATCGTTGAGTGAACTTGAAGCACATATTTCATCGCTCCGTCACTCCATAACTCCATTCATTACCGATTCGTATTCATTCCTCCGGAAAAATATCGCCGCAGGAAAAAAACTTTTACTCGAAGGAGCGCAGGGGGCGTTACTCGATGCCTATTTCGGAACGCGACCTTTTGTTTCTTCCTCACTCGCTTGCATCCACGGCGCATTGCTCGATTTGGGATTAGCATTTCAGGACATTGCAGAAACAATCGGCGTTACGAAACTGTATAATACGCGGGTTGGCAACGGCGCATTTCCCACGGAATTTCACGATGAACAATTGCGCAGCGTGATTCAAGGTCGCGGAAAAGAATTCGGCGCAACCACCGGAAGAGCGCGACGCTGTGGCTGGCTCGATTTACCAACATTAAAAGTCGTATCAAGCGTGAACAACGTATCCGCTTTTGCAATTACGAAGGTTGATGTTTTAGATACGCTCGACGAAATTCAGATTTGCGATTCTTTCGTGTCTCTTTCGGACGATGAAGATATTCCGTATTATCCCGGCAGCGACGAATACTTTGCAGGCGTTCTTCCCCGTTATAAAAAATTTGCGGGGTGGAAAAGCGCAACTGCCGGAGCGGTAAAAAAAGAGCAACTGCCGTCAGATTTAGTTTCTATTTTACATTTTATCGAAAAAGAAACGACTGTCCCGATAAAATTTATTTCCACAGGAGCGAAACGGGAAGAACTCATCCGGGTGGAACCTTAATGTATAATTGTATTCCCTCCCGAAGTAAGGCTTTTTCCTCCGACGTATAAGTGATGGCTGAGTTTCCTCTTTATCTCCTCCCGTTTTTTTTTCTCATCGCCGTCTTATACTCCAGCGTTGGACACGGAGGCGCGTCGGGATATTTGGCGGTGTTTGCGTTGTTCGGAATTGCAAATCCTTCCATCGCACCGCTTGCATTGATGTTGAACATTATTGTTGCTTCGACA